>PAZG01000018.1 GCA_002715445.1 Flavobacteriales bacterium
GAAGAATTTATTAGAGATAATGGTGCTGAACCTTCATTTAAGGGTTATAATAGTTTTCCTAACACATTGTGTGTATCTCCTGATGAACAAATAGTACATGGTTTACCAAATAAAGAATACATTGAAGAAGGAACTTTATTATCTATAGATTGTGGAGTTTTTAAGTATGGTTATCACAGTGATTGTGCTTTCACCTACGAGGTTGGTAAGGTTAGCTCTGAAAAGAAAAAACTAGTTCAAGTTACTAGAAAATGCTTGGATGATGGAATTAGTAAAGCAATAATCGGAAATAATATAGGAGATATTGGTAATGCAATACAATCCTATGCTGAGTTTAATAACTATGGCGTTGTAAGAGAATTAGTAGGACATGGAATAGGAAAAAACTTACATGAATCACCAGAAGTCCCTAATTATGGAAAAAAAGGTAGTGGTTTGACAATTACTAATGGTATGGTTTTAGCAATAGAACCAATGATTAATATGGGTACAAAAAATATTTATAATCACAAGGATGGTTGGACTATAACTACACAAGATGGAAAACCATCTGCTCATTTTGAATATACTATTTCAATTACTAATGACGGTGTTGAAGTTCTTACTCCTTTTGATTCAATAGATAATATAATATTTGAAAATAATTAAACAATGGCTAGACAATCTTCAATAGAACAAGACGGTATTATAAAAGAAGCTTTATCTAACGCTATGTTTAGGGTTGAATTAGAAAATGGACATGTAATTACTGCTCATATTTCTGGAAAAATGAGAATGCATTATATAAGGTTATTACCTGGTGATAAGGTTAAACTTGAAATATCTCCTTATGATTTATCAAAAGGAAGAATAACATTTAGATATTAAATTAATAATTATGAAAACAAGAGCATCAGTTAAAGTTAGAAGTAGCGATTGTAAAATCGTTAGGAGAAAAGGAAGGTTATATGTAATTAATAAAAAAAATCCAAAATTTAAACAAAGACAAGGTTAATTAATATATTGATATGGCAAGAATAGCAGGGGTTGATATACCCAAAAATAAGAGAGGCGAAATTAGTTTGACTTACATTTATGGTATAGGTCCTAGTAGAGCAAAAGAAATTTTATTAAAATTAAATATAGATATTAATAAAAAAGTTCAGGATTGGACTGATGAAGAATTAACAAATATACGTAAGTCGATCTCTGATGATTATGTTATAGAAGGAGAACTAAGATCAGAAACCCAATTAAATATCAAAAGACTTATGGACATAGGTTGCAATAGGGGAATTAGACATAGATTGGGTCTTCCCTTAAGAGGTCAGAAAACAAAAAATAATTCAAGAACAAGAAAAGGAAAAAAGAAAACTATAGCAAATAAAAAGAAAGCAACTAAATAGTAATAAAAATGGCAAAAACTAATAATAAAAGAAAAGTTAAAGTAGATTCAGTTGGAGAAGCCCACATAAGTTCGACTTTTAATAATATAATTATTTCTATGACTAATGCATCTGGTCAAGTAATAAGTTGGTCCTCAGCTGGTAAACAAGGTTTTAGAGGTTCTAAAAAAAATACACCTTATGCAGGACAGGTGGCAGCTGAAGATTGTGCTAAGGTAGCTTATGATTTAGGATTAAGAACTGTAAAAGTATATTTAAAAGGACCTGGAAATGGTAGAGAATCAGCTGTTAGAGCTATTTCCGGTGTTGGAATAAGTGTTTCTGAAATTGTTGATATAACACCAACTCCGCATAATGGATGTCGTCCACCTAAAAGAAGAAGAGTTTAATAAAAAAATAAAATTATGGCTAGATATATAGGACCAAAAACAAAAATAGCTCGAAAATTCAGTGATCCCATTTTCGGACCTGATAAGTATCTTCAGAAAAAAAACTATCCTCCAGGTCAACATGGAGTTGATAAAAGAAGAGGGAAAAAATCTGAATATGCTATTCAATTATCTGAAAAACAAAAAGCTAAATACACTTATGGTATTTTAGAAAAACAATTTTATAATTTGTTTGTTAAAGCAACAAAAAGTAAAATGGTAACGGGTGAAGCTTTACTAATGTACTGTGAATCTAGATTAGATAATACTGTATTTAGATTAGGCTTGTCAAGAACAAGAAGTGGAGCTAGACAACTAGTTTCACATAAACATGTAACTGTTAATGGAGAGATTGTAAATATACCATCTTATTTATTAAAGCCAGGCGATATAGTTTCAATAAGAGAAAAGTCAAAATCTCTAGAATCTATTGCTGAATCACTTGCTTTCAATAAAGAAATGACAGAGTGGTTAGAATGGGATAATGCGAGTATGAAAGGTAAATTCTTATCTTCTCCTATAAGAGAGCAAATACCAGAAAATATTAAGGAGCAATTAATTGTAGAGTTGTACTCTAAATAATAGAATAAACAAATAAAAAGTAAAAAAATGGCAATATTAAATTTTGTAAAACCTGAAAAAGTTATAATGATAAATTCAACAGAATTTCAAGGAGATTTTGAATTTAGACCTTTGGAACCTGGTTATGGATTAACTATTGGAAATGCTTTAAGAAGGATTTTATTATCTTCATTAGAGGGTTATGCTATAACTTCTGTTAGAATTGAGGGAGTAGATCATGAATTTTCTTCAATTAAAGGTGTAGTAGAAGATGTGGTACAAATTATATTAAATTTAAAGCAAGTTAGATTTAAAAGACAAGTACAAGAGTTTGATACTGAAACAGTAAAAATATCTATATCTAATCAAGATGAAGTTAAAGCTGCTGATATTGGTAGATATATTTCTGGTTTCCAAGTTTTAAATCCTGATTTTCATATTTGTACTTTAGATAAATCCGTAAATTTAAATTTTGAAATAACAATTGAAAAAGGAAGAGGATATGTTTCTTCAGAGGAGCATAAAAAAACAGAATTACCTTTGGGAACAATTCCTATGGATTCTATATTTACTCCTATCAAAAACGTAAAATACTCTGTTGAGGACTTTAGAGTTGAGCAAAAAACTGATTATGAAAAATTATTATTAGAAATTACAACTGATGGTTCAATTAACCCAAAAGATGCATTAACTGAAGCAGCAAAGATTTTAATACATCATTTTATGTTATTTTCAGATGAAAGAATTTCTATCCAAACAGAATCTGATTCATTAGAAGATGATTATGATGAAGAATCCCTTCATATGAGACAATTATTAAAGACAAGATTAATTGATATGGATTTGTCAGTTAGAGCATTAAATTGTTTAAAAGCAGCCGAAGTTGATACTTTAGGAGATTTAGTAAGTTACAATAGAAATGATTTGATGAAATTTAGAAATTTCGGAAAAAAATCTTTAACTGAACTAGACGCTTTGGTTGAAGATAAAAATCTATCCTTTGGTATGGATTTATCTAAATATAAATTAGAAAAAGAATAATATCATGAAACACAGAAAAAAAAATAATTCATTAAAAAGAAAGTCTGCGCATAGAAAATCTATGCTTGCTAATATGGCATCTTCTTTAATTTTACATAAAAGAATTAAAACTACATTAGCAAAAGCAAAAGCTTTAAGAGTTTATGTTGAGCCAATTTTAACTAGGTCAAAAAAAGACGATACTCACTCAAGAAGAGTTGTTTTTAGATATTTAAAAGATAAAGAAGCTGTTAAGGAATTGTTTGGTTCCGTTTCTGAAAAAATATTAAATCGACCTGGTGGATATACAAGAATTATNAAATTAGGNAAAAGATTAGGTGATNCAGCTGAAATTTGTTTTATAGAATTAGTAGATTTCAATGATGTATATAATACTGANAATGAAGTGAAAAAAACTAGAAGATCTAGAAGAGGAGGTAAATCAAATAAGCAAAGTGATAATAAAAAAACAAATACTTCAAAAGTACAAGAGACTCAAGTAGCAGAAGATGTTAAAGCAGTAGAAGAGGCTCCAGCAGTAGAAGAGGCTCCAGCAGTAGAAGAGGCTCCAGCAGNAGAAGAGGCTNCANNNNTAGAAGATCCAGAAAAAACTGCTGATGATGATAAAAACGAAGAAGCTGTAAAAGGAGAATAATATTTTTTTAATTTATATTTTTTAATTAAAGGATACAGCTTTTTCTAAGCTTTATCCTTTTTTTATATAATTATTTAAAAATGAAAAGAAAAAAATCAAAAAAAGCGGTTTTAATTTTAGAAGATGGTACAATATTCTATGGTAAATGTTCAGGTAAAGAAGGGACTGGTTCAGGTGAAATATGTTTTAATACAGGAATGACAGGTTATCAGGAAGTTTTTACTGACCCTTCTTATTTTGGACAAGTAGTGGTTACTACAAATGTACATATAGGCAATTATGGTTATAAATCAAGTGAAAAAGAATCTGGTTCTATGAAAATTTCTGGTCTTATTTGTAAAGATTTTAATTTAAATAATTCTAGATATGCTTCAGATGGTAATATTAAAGAGTATTTTGAAAAAGAAAATGTTATAGTTATTTCTGATATTGATACTAGATCTTTGGTCAGTTATATAAGAGATAAAGGAGTTATGAATGTTCTTATATCTTCTGAAATTGATGATATTGAGTCTTTAAAGAAAAAATTAACTCAAGTTCCATCAATGAAAGGATTAGAACTGTCATCTTTTGTAACAACAAAAAATATTTATGAAATAGGAAAAAAATCATCGAAATATAAAATTGCTGTTCTCGATTTAGGAGTAAAAAGTAACATTATTAGGTGTTTGGAAAAAGTTGGTTTTTATATAAAAGTTTTTCCTATGTCGTCAAAATTAGAAGATATAATGAATTGGAATCCTGGAGGAATATTTCTATCTAATGGTCCTGGAGATCCTGCATCAATGCTTACTACAATTGAAAAAGTAAAAAAAATGATTGATTCCAATATTCCAATTTTTGGAATATGCTTAGGTCATCAAATAATTGCCCTTGCAAGTGGTTTGGAAACTTATAAAATGCATAATGGTCATCGTGGCATTAATCATCCAGTAATTAACTTAGAAACAAAAAAATGTGAAGTAACTTCTCAAAATCATGGTTTTTCTATAAAAGAATCTAGTATAGAAAAAAATAAAAACATTGTAATTACTCATAGAAATTTAAATGATAATACAATAGAAGGTCTTAAATTTACTAATAAGCCTTGTTTTTCTGTTCAATTCCATCCTGAATCTTCTCCGGGTCCACATGATTCAAGATATTTATTTGATAATTTTTTAAATAATGTAAAAACATATTTAAATAATGGATAAAATTATTAAAATTTTTGCACGAGCAATTTTAGATTCAAGAGGGAACCCTACTGTTGAAGTAGATTTATTTAGTAAGAATGAAATGGCTCGAGCTTCTGTTCCTTCTGGGGCTTCTACTGGAAAACATGAGGCATTTGAAATAAGAGATGGTGGACGAAGGTATATGGGAAAAGGTGTGCAAAAATCTGTTAATAATATAAACAAAATCCTATCAAAGGAACTTATTGGCTTAAATGTTTTTGATCAAAGGAAAATTGATAATTTAATGATTAATATAGATGGAACTGAAAACAAATCTAATTTAGGAGCTAATTCCATTCTTCCTATTTCAATAGCAGCGTCAAAATTAGCAGCTAAAATTAACAATCAACAATTGTTTGAATATTTAAGTTTATTTAATTCGAATAGTCAATTCACATTACCTTTACCTTTGATGAATATTTTAAATGGTGGGGCTCATGCTGATAATAAAGTGGATATACAAGAATTTATGATTATTCCTATAGGAAATGATTTTCGTGAGTCTTTAAGAATAGGTGTAGAAATTTTTCATAATTTAAGACAAGTTTTAAAAGAAAAAGGATATTCTACTAACGTTGGTGATGAAGGAGGTTTTGCACCAAATTTATCGTCCAATGAAGAAGCATTAGATTTAATTTTAAATTCAATTAATAAGTCAGGATACTCTGCAGGAGAAAATGTTTTTTTAGCTATTGATGCGGCTGCGTCTGAGTTTTACGAAAATAAAACTTATACATTTAGTAATGGAAAAAAACTTTCTTCAACAGAAATGGTTGATTTTTGGATTGATTTGGTAAATAAGTTTCCTATTATTTCTATTGAAGATGCCTTTCATGAAGATGATTGGGATAGTTGGAGTTTATTAACAAAAAAAATAGGTGAAAAAATTCAATTAGTTGGTGATGATTTATTTGTAACAAATTGTAATAGGTTACAAAGAGGAATAATTGATAAAAGCGCTAATTCAATATTGATTAAAGTAAATCAAATAGGTACTTTATCTGAAACCATTGATTGCATCAATTTAGCTCATAAAAATAATTTTAGCACAATAATGAGTCATCGTTCTGGTGAAACCGAAGATAATTATATTGCCGATTTATCTGTTGCTTTTTCTTGTGGTCAAATTAAAACGGGTTCATCATCAAGGTCAGATAGAGTTTCAAAATATAATCAATTATTAAGAATTGAAGAAAAATTAGCTAGTAATGCAATTTTTTTAGGAAAAAATACAAATATTATTAAAAGATGGAAAGATTAAAGGAAAAATTAAATAAGAAAATCCAACCAAAAAGAGATGAGATAAGAAATTTAGTAAAAAATAACGGTGATACTGTGGTTGGTGAAATCCGCTTAAGACAGTTATACTCTGGTATGAGAGGAATGCCAAGTATGATTACTGAAACATCTAAATTAGATCCTCACGATGGTATTAAATTTAGAGGATACTCTCTTGATGAACTTTTAGAATTGTTACCAAAATCTAATAAAGGTGAGCAAGCATTACCAGAAGGAATATTTTATTTAATGTTAATCGGAGAGCTTCCTACCCAAGAAGATGTTAGTATGATTTCTAAAGAATGGATGAAAAGATCTAAAGTTCCTGATTATGTTTTTAAAACTATAGATTCATTCCCGAATGAATCTCACCCGATGACTCAATTTTCAGCTGCAATTCTTGCTTTAAGAAATCAGAGCTTTTTTATGAAAGCATATAATGATGGGGTTAGAAAAGAGCATTATTGGGAGTCAACTTATGAAGATGCTATGAATTTAATTGCTTGCTTACCAATCATAGCTTCATATATATATAGAAAGTTATATAAAAATGGAGAATATATTTCTCCTGATTATGATTTAGATTGGTCTGCAAATTTTGCTCATATGTTAGGCTATTCTAATAATGACTTTCAAGAGCTAATGCGATTATATTTAACTATTCACTCTGATCATGAAGGTGGTAATGTGTCTGCTCATGCGTCTCATTTAGTTGGTTCTGCGTTGAGTGATGCATATTTATCTTTTTCAGCAGGAATGAATGGTTTAGCAGGCCCTTTGCATGGGCTTGCTAATCAAGAAGTTGTTAAATGGCTTCTTAAAATGGTTGAAGATCATGGTGGTAATATACCTACAAAAGAAGAGGTTTCGATTTATGTTAAAAAAACATTAAATGAGGGAAGGGTTATTCCAGGTTTTGGGCATGCTGTATTAAGAAAGACCGATCCTAGATATACTGCTCAAAGAAATTTTGCTCTTAAAAATTTAAAAGATTATGATCTTTTTATTTTGGTAAATAGAGTTTTTGAAGTAGTTCCTCCTATTTTACAAGCTACAGGTAAAGTAAAAAATCCATGGCCAAATGTTGATGCTCACTCTGGAATACTACTTTTGAAATATGGTATGGTGGAGTATGATTTTTTCACAGTTTTGTTTGGAGTCTCTAGATCATTGGGTTTAATGTCTCAATTAATTTGGAATAGGGCAGTTGGTTCTCCTATTGAAAGGCCTGTTTCTATGACTACTGAATTGGTTAAGAAAAATTATTTATAGGTCCTTTGTCTCGTTAATTCTGATAGAGCAATTCCAGCTGCTACAGAAACGTTAAGAGATTGAACTTCGCCTGTAATTGGTATTAGGCCGATCGAATCGCATTGGTCTAATATTTTTTTAGAAACCCCGTCTTTTTCTGATCCTAAAATCAATAGTGTTGGTTTTGTTAGATCTAAATCAAAAAAAGTATTGTTTGAATGTTCTGACATTGCACAAATTGTTAATCCACTATTTTTAGCAAAATTTATAGTATCAATCAAATTATAACTTTTTGATATAGGGATTTTTGTTAATGAACCTGCTGATGCTTTTATTGCAATTTCATTAATTGGCGCACTATCCTTATTAGGAATTATAATTCCATGAGCACTAAATGCTTCACAACTTCTACTAATTGAACCAAAATTCCTTACGTCTGTTATTCTATCTAATAATAAAAAAATAGGTATTTCACCTTTTTCAAAAATACTTGGCAAGTAATTTTCGAAGTTAGTAAATGTTATGGGAGATGAAATAGCAAAAACTCCTTGATGTTTTTTATTTGTTAATTTATTTAATTTATAATCTGGTACAAACTTTAATTCAATATCTAGTTCTTTTGCTTTTTTCTTAATTAAAAAAATATTATCGTTTTTTATATTTTTTTGAATATAAATTTTTTGAATTTCTTTTTTAGTGTCCAATAATTCTAAAACAGGCCTAATGCCATATACTTTTAATACTTGATTCATTTAAAATTGTATTATGTAATTAAAGTGTAATTTAGCGTCATTAAGTTCAAATTTATTATTTTGATTTGGTATTGCGTAATTTACTGAAAAAATATCATTATTTCTTAATAGGCCTAGTCCTATACCTATTGAATAAACTAAAGGATTGTCATTATCATAAAGAACACCACAATCTGAAAAAACAGAAAAATATGTTTCATTATTTATATAATAAATATTTTCTATATTAATAATATTATAAGAGCTGCTTAGAAATTGATTATCTAAAAATCCTCTCAAATATTTTTGTCCCCCAATTATTTCTTTTTCATTTTCTAAAATATTATTACCTATAACTAATTCATTATTTGATTTAAATGAAATATAATTAGATTTGATTATTGGTGTTAGAAATTCAAAAGAAAAACGAGCATACTTCCTATTATAATCTTCATTACCTATTCTTGATTTACCTAGACCTACAGTAAAATTTATTTTTTCTAATTTTTTATATTTTTTATCCCAAAAGATATTTACTTGCCTTGATTTAAAGTTATTAATTGAATTTATGTTGTTTTCATCAAAAGCTGATGATACTTTATTAATATATTCTAGATTAATTTTTTTGTTTAAAGATATTGAGAGATTTAACTCTCTTTTATTAAATAAATTTTCATATTGAAATATCCCAATTTTATTATTAAGTCCTATAATTGAGTTAAAAATATATGGGAATTCAATACTTAAATTTAGTTCTTGAGAGTTGTTTTCAGATTTTTTCCACAAAAATTCAACATTTTCAAATCTATTTATAGAATTATTAATAATAAAATGAATTTTCCCTAAAACAACTAACTTTTCGTTAAACTTATTAAAGCCAATGAATGCATCTAAATAATTATTTTTTTCTTTTTCTAGAAATACATATAATATATTTTTATTATCATTAAATAATATTTCATTTCTTTTGTATTCCTTTAAAAAATTAAGTGATTGAATTTTATGAGAAATATTATTGATTTTATGCTGATTGTATACTGATTTTTTTTTAATATCAGTAATTCTATAAATTAAATAATTAGGAAAAGAATTATATCCCTTGATTGCTATACTATCAATTATTATTTTTTTTATTTTATTTAGATTAAGTGTTCCATATATTTTATAATCATTAATATAATCCGTTCTAAATTCGATTTCTGCAAATGGATAACCTGTGTTTTCTAATTCCCTAATAATTTTTTCAAATAAATTTTCAAGTTCTTTTTTATCATATTTTTTATTATTAATGGATTTAAATTTGGATTCAGTTAAATTTGATTCAGTTATAATCCATTCATATGTTTTATATGTACTATCAGTTTTATTGTTTTTATAAGCAAAACATATTGAACTCCACAAAATAAATGTCATTAAATAATAAAAACTATTATGCATTAAAATATTTATTAATTACAATAATATAATGTAAATTTTAACTAATAAATTATTAAATTTGAAGTATAAAACACATTATATGAGAAATATTTTTTTCATTTTAACTTTAATTATTTTCTTTTCCTTTATTCAATCTTGCTGTATAACAGCTACTTGCCCTGGTTTGGCAGATACAGAATTAACTGAAAAAGATAATATTAATTCCTAGTCAAGATATTTTAATAATAAAATATACTGATCAAAAAAACACTCTATTATGGATCAGAACTGGCATTCGGTTGATTTAAAAAAAACTAAAAAAACTAAAAAATTTTCTAGTAAACCTAAATGGTTGAGAGTTAAATTACCAACAGGTAAAAAGTTCTCAAATTTACGATCTATTGTTGATAAACATAGTTTACATACTATATGCGAAAGTGGAAACTGTCCAAACATGGGAGAATGTTGGGGTGCTGGGACAGCTACATTTATGATTCTGGGTAATGTATGTACAAGATCCTGTGGATTTTGTGCTGTTTCAACTGGAAAGCCTGGATCTGTTGACTGGTCTGAAAGTGAGAAAGTTGCTAATTCAGTCAAATTAATGGATATCAAGCACTGTGTTATCACTTCAGTAGATAGAGATGATTTAAAAGACGGAGGATCTATTTTATGGGCTCAAACAGTGAAAGCGATTAATAGATTGTCTCCTCAAACTACTATTGAAACATTAATACCTGATTTTAAAGGAGAAACTTATAATATTGATAGAATCATAGAGGTATCTCCTGACGTTGTATCACATAATTTAGAAACTGTAGAAAGGTTGACAAGAGAAGTTAGGGTGCAAGCTAAATATTCTAGAAGTTTATTTGTATTAAAATACTTAAAAGAGAATGGTATAAAACGAACAAAATCTGGAATTATGCTAGGTTTAGGTGAGACTTATGATGAAGTGATAAATACTATGCAAGATTTAAGAAATCATCATGTTGATATTTTAACTTTAGGACAGTACCTTCAACCAACCAAATCTCATTTAAAAGTTGCTAAGTATGTTTCCCCTGATCAGTTTGATTTATATAAAAAAATTGGTTTAGAACTTGGATTTAAATATGTAGAAAGTGGCCCTTTAGTAAGGTCTTCTTATCATGCTGAGAAGCATTTATTTTGATTTATGAAAATAAGAATTGCTATAAATGGATTTGGAAGAATAGGAAGAGCTTTTACAAGATTAATTTTTTCTAATCAAAACTTTGAGATTGTTGCTATAAATGATCTGGCCAGTCCTAAAGTTTTATCTCATTTACTAAAATATGATTCAATTCATGGAGTTTTTTCAGAAAATATTTCTCATAATGAAAATTCTATAATTATAAATGATTTTCATATTCCAGTTTTTCAAACTAATAATTCTTCATCATTACCTTGGGATAAGTTAAGAGTTGATGTTGTTATTGAGTCAAGTGGAAAAAATTTAACGTATGATAAGGCCATTTCTCATATACACTCCGGTGCTAAAAAAGTTATTTTAACCGCTCCACCTAAAACTAATGATATAAAAATGATAGTTATGGGTGTAAATCATGATATTTTAGATGGGTCTGAATTAATTATTTCTAATGCATCTTGTACTACTAATTGTGCTGCCCCTATGATAAAAATATTAGATGATTTTTGTGGAATAGAAAAATCGTACGTAACAACAGTTCATTCATATACTACTGATCAAAACTTACATGACTCCCCTCATGATGATTTAAGAAGAGCTAGGTCAGCACCTGCATCAATTATTCCAACAACTACGGGCGCTGCAAAAGCACTTTCACTAATTTTCCCTAAACTTAATATTGGAGGTTGTGGCATTCGTGTTCCCGTTTCAAATGGCTCTTTAACTGATATTACCTGTGTCACTAATAGATCAGTCTCATCATCTGAAATAAATGAAAAATTTATGTTTTCATCTAAAAATGGATTTAAAAATATTCTTTCATACACAAATGAACCAATTGTTTCAGTAGACATTATTTCTAATTCACATTCATGTATATTTGATTCACAATTAACTTACTCTTTTGAAAATTTAGTTAAGATTGTAGGNTGGTATGATAATGAATATGGTTATTCTAGCCGNTTAATNGATNTAATTAANGAAATATTTAATTAAAAAAATAATTAACANAATTANTTAGTAATGACTCAGATTNTTTNGATTCAAAACAATAATTATCAATAAATTCCTTTTCACTTATGTTTAATATTTTTTTNATGTATTTAGGATAATTTCTCATTCTTTTTTTTANGTCATNAACTCTAAGNTCTGGATGAAATTGTGTACAATAAATTGGTTTATTTTNGAANNAAAATGCTTCAATTTTAATTTTTTTNGATGAAGCTAGAACTATAGATTTNTCTGGTTTTTTTATAACAATATCNTCATGTCCCATTTGAGCCAAAAAATTNTGTTCCATTTTACCGAAAATAGGATCTTTTTGNCCTTNTTTTGTTAGTTTTAATTCTATAGTACCTAACTCAGCTAANTTTATATTATTTATTACTTCCCCGCCNATTGCTTTTGCCATAGCTTGAAAGCCCCAGCANGAACCAAATGTTTCTTTAGATTTNTCAAAAAGGAATTTCATTATATCCATTGTTTGNTTCATGAATANNCCGCCTTTTGCAATTGAATAGTCACCNCTTCCACCAATAATTATAAAATCATTTTTTNTTATATCTGAATATTTTANTNTATCTCTAGTNAANTCTTTTATTGTAAAATATTTTTTTTCAANATTTAATGATCTTGAAAAGCAATTAAGTTCATTAATTATTATCGGATCATTTTGTTTTCTNGCTTGAAGAAGAAGGATTTTNATTTTTCTCATTTTAGCTTATAATGTAAAAACCTTCTGAACCTTGGGATTGATAAAGAGGCATGAGAATTTTTCCCTTAATTGGAGCTCTGACTTCTCCATTTACGTCTTTCCCAATAATGTCATTTTTATTGACATTTTTAAAGTTAGTAATATTATTCATCATTATAAATTTATCCTCATTTTTAATTTTATGAATATATTTCACTTCATGCTTACTAAATTTATTTTTATGAATTATTTTGATTTGTTCTCGTTCCTTGATTATGTTAATAGGAATGTCATTTTCTTTTATAAATTTCATTTTTTGAAGAATTTTGTATATTCCATTTTCGTGATTAAAAATTGAAACTGGGTCATTAATTGCCCCCCCCTCAAAAACTAAGCTCGTAATCCCTTTTGAATTATAATATTGTACTAATGAGCCTTTAACTTTAGAAAATAATTTTGTAATGCATGGTATTTCAACATATGATGCTATTTTTTCTTCATTCTCATTACTAACAATAGTAAATAAACCATCTTGAGATGATGTGTTATGTAAGTCAACTATTGTAATATTATTTTTTTTCTTTTTTTCTATTATTGTTTCAATAATAGAGTGAGTTTTTTTTAATTCATATAGTTCAGAATTTTTTTGATTATTTTTAATAGCCAATTGAAAATATTTTTTCTGCCATATTCTATTTAAATCATAATCAATAAATCTTTCTTTTTGTTTTATTGCTTCCATGTTAGCTTGTAGNCCAATAATATTACCATTAATTTCTATTGAATTTTCTTCTAAGTACTTAAATATATTTGTTAATGCAATTTTTCCTGAAAGTTCATTACCATGTACTCCACAGATGAACAAAATTGTTTTTTTACTTTTTCCTAAATGATAGTTACCTAAAATTCTTGAATCTAAATTGTTTATATAATTATCATTTTTTTTATCCAGTTCATATTTAGTTAATAATTCTTTTTGAAGCATGCCAATAAATAATTTGTTTTCACAAACTGGTAGCATTTTCAAATTATTTTCATTAATTATTTTTAGTGCTTTTGAAATTGTTGTATCTGGTTGAATATAAATTACATTTTTATTCATTATGTCTTTTACAAGACTAAGTTTTTGTTTTTTAGCTTTTTTTAATTCTTTTTCTGTAATATCCCCTGTTATTTTACCTTGTCGATTAACAACCACTATATAATCATGTTTTTTCCATTCATTTATTTTTAATGCTAGGTTAATGGGCTCATTTTCATATACAGAATATATATATCTATCCATACACTCCTCTGCAAGCAAGTTTGAGGGGTTATTTATTACTACTGTTTCTTTACTAATAGGCCATTTATGAACTGGAATATCGGCAGCTTGTAATTCAATAATTTCTGATGTAATACTAGATAATGAATTTTGTATTGATGCTTTTTTTGATAATTCATCAAATGAATCTGTTATCCATCTAGATCCTGTTTGTCTTGAAATAGTTCTTTCTTTTATAATATTTAGATACTTATCAATATGTTCTGCATCAATGTTTAATCTTGCTAATCCAATAGCGGCTTTAGGAATAAGTTCATTAAGTATTAGTTTTCTTGCTCCTATTCTTTTTCCATTTATCCATTTAAATGTAGAATCTATTCCTTGTTGAGCAGAAGCGTAAAAATTAGATCTAGCATCTTTAAAATCCATTAATTCAGAAATGTCTTCAGATAAATTATATTTAAAGAAGTTCATTAATCCTAACCAAAATGAAGAATTGGCAACTTGATCAATTATGGTTGGTCCAGCTGGAAACATTCTTGCTTCGATTCTTAAACTAGGTTTTCCTTTGTATATTCCATAACAAGGCCTATTCCATCTGTAAACTGTAGAATTATGAAGAGATAAAGCCTTCATTTTAGGAATTTTACTATTTTCTTTTGACTGTGTAAGTTGTTTTAGTAAGATTTTATATCTGATTATATCTTCTTTAAAAATTTCAATAATTGATTTGTTAATCCATTCATTTCCAAATGTAACTCTAGGAAGTGTTTCTGGATGATAGTTTCCAATAATCCTAGTATCTGTAGACTGTTGGAAAACAGCTATACGAGTTTCATTCCAAAGTCGTTTTCCAAATAACATAGGAGAATTTGTACTTATAGCTAGAACTGGGGCGGCAATTAGCTGGGAAATATTATACATTTTTTTAAAATCCTTTGGTCCTATTTGTAAATGAAATTGGTAACCAGTATTACAACCTTCAACTAATGGCGAGTCATGTTGAAATACTAACTCATCAAGGCCTCTGATTCTAAGTTTATAGTAATCTCCTCTAATTGTGTTAATCGCGTTACATAGATCAAAATATCTTTTATTATTTGTAATATTTTCAAATCTTAAATCATATTTTCTAACAGTGGGTAAAATTCCTGTCATTATTATTTTTGAATCCAGCTTCTTAGCTTTAAAAGATGCTAGTTTCATTTTATTTAAGATTACTTTATGAAGCTGTTCTAAACAGTTTTTATTAATATCAATGGGTTTGATATTAAGTTCCATATTAAATTTTGCAATTTCAGCTACAAAGTCATTTGAATTTAATTCATTTAATAATTTTTTATTAATTGGATTTGCTCTAAAATTACTATCAACTATACAAAATTCTTGTTCAGCACCAATTCTATCAAAACTTTCTAGTTTATTATTTGAAATTAATTCTTCTAATATTTGAATGTCATTAGTTAAGTTATTTATAAAATGGAGATTTGTTTTATTATACATCTTTTAAATGTTTGTGATTTTTAAAATAATCAATTTTTTTTGAAAATGTATAATGTAATAATTTTAATAATTATTTTTTTCTTTTAACATATTAATTATAATACTTTCTTTATAATTGCATTTATATAATTCATATGTTTCATCTTTTAAATGAATTAGAAATATACCATTTACTTTAATATTGTAGTAATTTTGTAAAATATATTTATATAAAGATAATTGAAGAGTGTAATGAGTGAAATTACAGTCTGGTAAACTTTTAGTTGGCCATCTTAATCCAGTTTCAGATTCTCTAAATGCTTTTTTATTAATTTTTTTATTTGTTTTCCAGTCAATTAAAGATATTTGATTTGTTAATTTATTATAAATTACTAAATCAATAGTTCCAGCTAATTTTAGCTTTTCAGAATATATAATTAATTCTGGAAGTAATACATTTGAATCTTTTATACATTTTTTATTTATGAAATCTATTGCTTGTTTTGATTTCATGTCGTAAGTATTATTATATTTTTTAAGAATATAGTCTTCAATTTCTTTATGAACTTTAGTCCCTCTATCTCTATTTGAATTCCATTTTTCAATAAGTTCTTTGGCTGTCATTCCAGTATATCTAGGATGACTTGACGTTAGTTTATTTGCAATTTTATTTTCATCAAATTCTTTAAAAAAAGTATGTATAAACTCTGTTACACTTTGAAAATTTATATTGGAATTTTGAAGAAAGTATGTGTGAGTATCTTCTTCTAGGTTAATTAATTTGCTTTTTTCAATTAATGTGGAAAGCATTGAATTTATTTAAATCTCTTAGAAACATATTTTTCTTTTCCACTGTAAGTGTAGAATCCTNTGCCAGATTTTACNCCTAATTCTCCATCATTAACCATTTTTTCTAGTAAAGGATTGGGCTTATATTTTGGATTTTTAAATCCTTCATACATTACATTTAAAATCGAAAGACATACATCAAGTCCAATAAAGTCAGCNAAATGAAGTGGNCCCATAGGNTGNGACATTCCTAGTAACATAACTGTATCAATTTCTTTTACTCCAGATACTTTTTGTTCTAAAGTCTCAATAGCTTCATTTATCATAGGCATTAAAATTCTATTAGCTACAAAACCAGGAGCATCATTAACAAGAACTGGTATTTTATTTAATTTAATTGATAAATTAGTGATAATATCAATTGTTTCCTTAGAAGTTGAGTTTCCTTTAATTACTTCAACCAATTTCATAATTGGCACAGGATTCATAAAATGCATTCCAATAACTTTTCCTGGTCTATTTGTAGAATTTGCTATTTCAGTAATTGATATTGAAGANGTGTTNCTAGCTAATATTGATTCGGGTNTACAAAGTGNATCCAATTNTTTAAATATTTCAATTTTAATTGACTTAGATTCTGTAGCAGCTTCAATTATTAAGTCACTATTTTTAACATTTCCTAAATTGGTATCAAATAATATTTTATCTAGAGTGTCTTTTTTTATTTCTTCAGTAATAATATTTTTTTTTATCATTCTATCAAGATTTTTAGAGATTTTAATTTTAGCTTTCTCTAAACTATCTAGTGATAAATCAATTAGATTTACATTAAATCCTTTTTGTGCAAAGCAATGAGCAATTCCATTCCCCATTGTTCCTGCNCCTATAACAGATANNTTTTTCATANTATTTTATTTTCCTCTTCCTTGAAGTATTATTATTATTGTATATGCAATGACTTTTATGTCATTAAATATAGATATATTTTTAATGTAAATGATATCAAATTTAAGTCTATCTATCATCTTTTTAATGTTATCAGCATATCCATATTTTACCATTCCCCAAGAAGTTATGCCAGGTTTAAATTTAAAAATAAGTTTGTAGTGTGGTGCTAAAGGTAAAATTTTATTAACAAAATACTCCCTTTCTGGTCTTGGGCCAACAAATGACATTTCGCCAATAAGAACATTATAAAATTGAGGTAATTCATCAATTCTATATTTTCTCATTATTTTGCCCCATTTAGTTATTCTTTTATCATTTTCTTTAGTTAATAAAGGAATTCCCTCTTTTTCTGAATCTATATACATAGATCTAAATTTTATAATATTAAATGGTTTTTTCTTTTTCCCAATTCTCTCTTGCATATAAAATATTGGACCTTTTGATGACATTTTAACTAACAGTGAGATAAATATGAAAAACGGAAAAAGTATAATTAAAAGTATTAATGAACCAAAAAAATCAATTAAACGTTTAGCGATCTTCTCCCAGTTTTTCATTGAGTCAGGTAATATTTCAATAAATTCAGGAGAAAATATAGATTCCATCTTTATTTTATCCGAAATTATTTCTGAGTTTTGAGGAACAATTTTGGTAATTATATTATGATAGTTTAGTTCATGTAGAAATTTATCTATATCCCCTCTTTCTTTACTGTTTATAGCAATTATAGCTTCTTCAATTTCGTGTTTGGATAATATCTCTTCAAATTTTTTATTAAAATCAATTTTTTTAATTTCCCCTTTAAATTCATCTTTTTTATCAAATTCAGTTTGAATATACCCAATTATATTTATTCCAGTAGATTTGGGAATGTTATTAATGTATTTATATATTTTAGTAGCTTTTTCTGAGCTACCAATTAGTAAAGTATTAAATCCTATTTTTCTNGATTTAATTTTAGAAATAATTCTTGAGTCAAATATATATCTAAATGAGAATGTTATTATGAAATGAATTAAAAATAATATAGTAATAGAATAATAATAATAATAATAATTATCCTGTTGTTTTATATCATCAATAATAATTGTAAAGAAAATGATTATACAGCCAAAAAATGTTTCTATAAAAGTGGAATAAAAAGTTTGTAATCTGGAAGCTCTAAATACATTATTATATCTCCCATTACATGAATAGATTATTGACCAAAGAATTAAAATAAATAATATTCCTAGTAAAAAATTTGAATCATAAATTTCAAAGTTTTTATTTTCTAGATTTTTTCTGAAATAAAAAAATAANCTCCAAGCTAAAATAGCCCCTATTAAATCAAAAAAAATACATTTTAATGTTTCAATTTTTTTTGACATTTAATGAACAATTTTCAAATTATCTAAATAAACAAATCCCGAGCTCATTTCATCAGGAAGATNGGCTTCAAAATATATATTATAATTATTAAGATTACCTCCTAAGCCAATAATAGGNCTTAGGTCTAAGTATAGTTTTTTCCAATCATTTGATTCATAAATTATCATATGTTCTTGTCTTGTGCTTACGTCATTGTTTAGAATTAATCCAACTCTAAAAGGAATTGAAGATTTAAAATCTAATTCAAGAAAGATATCATCAATATAATTTTGAAAGGTTAAAGNNTCTATGTTTTTAANAAGAAAATANTGATTAGTTGTGTCTAAATATATAGCACAAGATTTATTTCCTTGAAATACATTTTCAGTTTGGGTTATAGGGATAGTATCGCTAAATTCTGTTGCAATTAATATATTNCCTATTTCAAANTCTCCNCCAGTTAAATCATCTAAATCTACATTATCTCTNTATTCNGTTANAGGATATAATTCAATATTTTGGTCAAGATTTATTTCAGTAGAAATTTCATACTCTTTATAAAAAGGGTATATTATTCTGTTTGATGATATGCCATTTACTTTTATTCCCGGTGATATTCTTGCATTAATATTCCCACTCATATGAACAGGTATGTTTGAGGGCATTTCATATGCCCCTATAAATTGTCCATTAAAAGTTACCCAACAATCACTTATATTGATTGATTCAAAATCATTTGAAAAAGGAATGGTTTCATTATTATTTGTATTATAATTGAAACTTTCTATTGTTACGTAAGAAGCTCTATCAGCCTCAAGCTCTTTTTGACATGCAGTTAGGTTGATAATAAATAGAATAAAGAGTAATGATTTAAGATATTTCATTTAGTTTTTTTTTAATTTGGTCAGAAATCAACTCTGCGCTATATGCTGATTTAATTGAAATATTATTTGTTTTTTTATTGTTGATACATTCGTAAAAATAAATTAATTCATTTACTAGGGCATTGGTATTTTCATTTTTTTGTTCTTGCTCAATTTCGTTAATAAATATTTTTTTATTTAAAAGATCTAGAGAAATTTTTTGTTGATCTANTGTGTTAATTATTATTTTTCTTTTAGATTTATTTTTAGTGATTATTTTTGATCTTTCAGATGTAATATTTGCTTTACAATTATTATTGTATGTAATTTGGCACATTACTTTATCTTTNGTTGATTCTTTATTAATTGAAATTTTATTTATAGAACTTTTTATTAAACAATTTATTATATCTATGTCATGTATCATCATGTCATGAATAATGCAACTATTTTTATTTCTTTCACTGATAGCCCCTGTTCTTATTGCGTGGATATCATTTATTTTAAAATTTAGTTTTAAAAGATTCACAAAGGAATCATTAAATCTTTCAATGAATCCAATTTGGATAATTGGTTTGTAGTTTTCGCATAATTTTACAATTTCTTTAGATTTTTNGATGTTATCTGANAATGGTTTCTCAATAAAAATATGTTTATTTTTTTCAATACAATTTTTTATTACATCGAAGTGGTTATTTGTTGAGCATGTTATGTCAACTGCTTCGCTATTATTAATTAGTAATTCAACAGAATCAAAATTTTTTACCTGGTATTTTGATGCAATTTCTATGCTTCTTTCTTTATTAGTATCATATATTCCGATTACATCAAATTTATTATTTAATTTGAGTAGATTAATTAAATGTATTTCTCCAAAGTATCCAACTCCNATTATTCCAATTTTAATCATTTTTTTATATTTTGTCAAAAATAAATTTATTTGTTGAACCATTTTAATATAAAAGNTAAAAGTTTTGAAAAAAAAAGATGATTTTAGGCATAAGGGAATGAGACGAAAAATGATTGAGGATTTAAAGTCAAGGGATATTAAAGATGTTAATGTTTTAAATGCTATGTTAGAAGTTCCTCGTCATTTTTTCTTTGACTCTTCTTTCTTACAGTTTGCTTATGAAGATAATGCTTTTCCAATAGGTTTTGATCAAACAATTTCCCATCCTTATACTGTTGCGTTTCAATCAGAATTATTAAACGCAAAGCCTGGTTGTAAAGTTTTAGAAATAGGTACTGGATCTGGATATCAAGCTGCAGTTTTATTTAAAATGGGATGTAATGTTTATACAATAGAAAGNTTTAAGGGTTTNTATCAAAATGCAAAAAGAGAATTATCTTCATTATTTTACTCAATTAAACTTTTTCATGGAGATGGATATTTAGGTTTACCAGACGAAGCTCCATTTGATAGGATTATTGTAACAGCTGGAGCTTCATATGTACCAAAGCCCCTTCTTGAGCAGCTGTCAGTAGGGGGAATTTTAGTTATTCCAGTGGGNACAAAATCTCATATAATGACAGTTTATATCAAAAAATCAGAAAAAGATTTTGAAAAAGTTGAGTATGATGATTTTAAATTTGTCCCATTTTTAAGAGACAAATCTTAATATTTTAACATTGACATGTTTAAAGAAAAGGAATTTATGTATAGTAAACCTATTAAATCCTTTGTTCCTTTGTTTGATACTAATCAAATTATATTAAATTATGAAAAAAATAATACTACTTTTGGCAGCTATTTTAATTTCAAATTTTTCATTTTCTCAAAAACAAGGAGATTTTTCATTTGGACTTAGTGATTTAGATATAAGAAAACCATTAAATTCAGAAGCTAATATTGGTTATTTTTTAACTGATGAAGTTATGGTTTCGTTATCTATGGATAATTGGAATACATATTCAATGTCAACCAGATTATATTGGTGTTCTGATAAGTTTATTCAAGCAACAACAACTTCTAATGGACATGGAAACTATACAACTGGCGCAGCTTTAGGATGGACTAAATCTTTAGATATTTGGAAATTAGCTTTTGAGCCTATGTTTGTAGTTGATGACATAAGAGATTTTAAACCAAGATTAGGTTGGGCTCTAAGATTTACTTTATAAAAATAAAGAAAAATCAATTATCTATCAGAGGGAGGTGCAATACCTCCCTCTTTTTTTATAATATCTTTTCAACATACTAATGTGTACAAAAATGGTTTTTTTTATTTCTTAAAGCTTACAAATATGATTTACTTGCGAACAGTTTAACTATAAAAAAAATAAATTATGAGAAAGTTAACTTTATTAGTTGCAGTTATGTTTGCAACATTTTCATTTGCTCAAGATAAGGGTCAATGGTCATTCGGTATAGGTACTGATTTNACTACTACTGCTGGATTNCCTGAAGCTNCTGTTGGGTATTTTGTTATGGATGGTATGATGGTAAGTGCTGGNTTNCANATGGANATGGNNGATGATGGTCANACTCACTGGGATNTAGGTGCTAGATANTATGTTACTGGNGANATGTTNGCTGANGCACATNTTNNNGGNATGACTGANATGGATCCTNCNTTAGCATTNAATGTNGGTTGTTCTAAANNNNTAGGNTTTGANGGNAAACTTTGGTTTGAGCCTTACGTAGGAATGACAATGCCAGGAAATGACATGGATGGTCANTTAGGTTTAGGNACATCTTTTAGATTTTGTTTCTAAATNGATTTNAACAAGAAAAAAAAAGGGAAGTATTNACTTCCCTTTTTTTTTNCTATTAACAGAAGTTTGTTTGTATCTCTTTTATATATATAAATNATTATCTACTTATTTAACAAACTTTGTNANTATATAATATTTANAAAATGAATAGATTNATATTAATCACTTTATTTATCACNTCNTTTTCTTTCGCTCAAANTTTGGTCAATAAAAATGGATATAATATAATTCCTGAAAAGGGTGATATTTCNNTAGGNACAGATGCATCTTCAATGATTAACTTTTTTGGTAACATTTTCTCTGGAAACAGTGGAAATATTGATGTGAATTTTAATGAAGGNTCTTATATTCATATTAAGCAAATTACNTCTCAAAAAACNGCNATAAGATATAACATTGGAGCATATTTTAATGCTGAAACAGAAAANTTTTCCTTTGGTNTNGGTTATGGNAGAGAATACAGGAAAGGNAATACAAGATTACANGGATTCTATGGATTTCAAGGTTTTGTAGGTATGCATTATGANGAGGNATTNACAACTTCNTTAAATCCTGCTTTATTTATTGGTTGTGAATATTTNATAATACCNAAAATTGCAATTGGNGCTGAATATTCCTATGGNCCAACTTTNTCAATNTCAGAAAAAATTGATTTTTTATTAAATGGNCATACTGGATCATTGAGAATGAATTTTTATTTTTAGTTTTAATCGCTACTCATCANAAAGAGGGGAATTTATTCCCCTTTTTTTGTTCTAGCTATTTCAATTTTTGATTCTCTTTTTTTNATAGTTTCTCTTTTGTCAAATAGCTTTTTACCCTTTCCTATACCTATTTCCAATTTTGCAAATCCCTTTTCACTAATAAATAATTTTGTTGGTATAACTGACATTCCTTTTTCTTGAATCATTTTTTGAACTTTATTTATTTCTGATCTATTTAGNAATAATTTTCTNTCTCTTTTAGAATCATATTTTTCNATCATAGACATTTTATATTTTGCAACATGCATGTTTTTAACATAAAGTTCATTTTTATAAANAATGCAATAAGCATCTTTTATATTAGCATCATTATTTCTAATTGATTTTATNTCAGTTCCATTTANCTGAATNCCTGCAGTAAGTGNNTGTTGAATTTCATAAGAAAATTTCGCCTTTTTATTATGTATTTCTATTTTTTTAATCATTACATTANCCTAAGGAGACATCTAGTATCATCATAANAATAAACCCACCAATAAGACCCATAGTAGCTAAATCAGTATTACCACCTTTTTGACTTTCTGGAATAACTTCTTCAACGACGATAAATATCATTGCNCCAGCTGCAAATGCTAGTGCATAAGGTAGAATAGGGTATACCGATACTACAATTAATGCTCCAANAACTGCAAATATTGGTTCAACTATTGCAGATAATTGCCCCCATTNCCATGCNTTATATTTACTCATNCCAGCTCTCCTAAGNGGCATTGATACTGCAAATCCTTCAGGTGCNTTTTGTATTCCCATTCCTATAGCNAGTGCNATTGCTCCTCCAAGAGTAACACCAATATCNAAACCNTGNGCTGCTGCACCAAAAGCNACNCCAACAGCNAAGCCTTCNGGAATGTTATGTAAAGCAATAGCAAGTACTAGTAACTCNGTTTTTTTNAAGTTTGATTTAGGTCCCTCTGCNTNTGNTATTTTATCAAATAGATGTAAGTGNGGAACTTTTTTATCTAGAATGTATAANAATATTGCACCTAATAAAAAACCTACTGCTGGAGGGAACCATATAGGCATGTTTGTTATACCTTGTTCTTGCTGAATTTCTACTGCANTTATAGCAGGAGATAATAAAGACCAAAAACTAGCAGCTATCATTACTCCTCCAGTGAAGCCTAGAGCAGTATCGAGCATTTTTCTATCCGTTCCTTTAAAGAAAAAAACAAGTCCTGCACCCAATGCNGTAAGAATCCAAGTAAATAGTCCNCCTGCAGCNGCTTGCTTTACNGGGTTGCCTAGTGATTCAAAAAAAGATATAAGTGAGTGTGCNATATGTTCCATTTATTTATAGNTTTGNTAATTATAGCTTAAAATCAAATGTATTATTTTTTTTCAGTTCTCTCTAAGTTAAATAAGATTTTTTTACCNAAATTGAGTAAAAAGCATATNACAAAATTATCTACTATTGAAAAAATTATTTTAGGANATAAATATTGGGTCACTAAAAAATATTTAAAATATAAAAAATGAATAAAANAACCTTTAATAATGATTTAACAAATATGTTAAATATAGAGGTTCCAATAATTATGGCTCCAATGTTTTTAGTCTCTAATTCTAAAATGACAATAGAAGCATCAAAATCTGGAATAACTGGATGTATACCTGCACTAAATTATNGAACTATACCAGAACTTGAAGGTGCAATTTTAGAAGTTAAAAGTAAAAGTAAAGGGCCACTTGGAATTAATTTAATTGTAAATAAATTTAACACAAAAGTTAAACAACAGTTGCAAGTGTGTATTGATCATGGGGTAGATTACATTATTACCTCATTAGGNAATCCTAAATTTACCATTGATGCTTGTAAACCCAAAGGAATTAAAGTTTTTTGTGATGTAGTTGATCTTAAATATGCAAAAAAAGTTGAATCTTTAGGTGCCGATGCTATCATAGCNGTTAACAATCAAGCTGGTGGNCATTTAGGACCNATGTCTCCTGAAGAANTAATTCCTTTATTAGTTGAAAATTGTAATATTCCAGTAATATCTGCTGGTGGAGTATCAAATGGAAAAGAGTTAAAAAAGATGCTTGATTTAGGTGCNTCAGGAGTTTCAATTGGAACACCATTTATAGCTACTTTTGAATCTGATGTCTCNAATGATTATAAGCAAGCAATAGTTGATTATAACGCAAAAGATATTGTTGTAACAGACAGAGTAAGTGGCTCTAAATGTACTATTATTAACACACCTTATGTTCAAACTATAAATCTAANAGCTAACAGGTTAGAAAGAATGTTATTTAAAAATAAATGGCTAAAAAAGTATTTTAAAATGTTTAGATGGTTTAAAGGAACAAAAATGTTTGAAAAATCTGCATTTAAACCAACTTATAAAACTGTTTGGTGCGCTGGGCCATCTCTAGAGGGAGTTAAGTCCGTTAGAAATGTTTCTCAAGTAGTTCAAGATATATTAGATACTTACCCTAGGACCTAGGATGATAATTAATTATTTCTTCTTTCAAGTAATTTGTGTCTAAATGAGTATAAATTTCAGTGGTTATTATATTTGAGTGTCCCAACATGTCTTGAACAGCTCTTAGATCTGCTCCTCCCTCAACTAAATGAGTAGCAAATGAGTGTCTAAATGTATGAGGACTAACATTTTTTTTAATATTAGCAATTTTTGCATGTTTTTTTACTATAAGAAATACCATTTCTCTAGTTAGTTTAGATCCTCTTTTATTTAAAAAAAGATAATCTTGATTACCTTTTTGTATTTTTAATTTAGATCGGATATCACTAATATATATTTTCAAAAGTTTAATTAATCCCTCATTTATAGGAACAATCCTTTGTTTGTTTCCTTTACCAATTATTTTAATGTAGTTTTCGTTAAAATAAATATTAGATATTTTTAAATTAACTAATTCTGAAACCCTAAGTCCACAGGAATATAATGTTTCTAAAATATTTCTATCTCTTTCACCATTTTCTTTGCTTAGATCAATACTGTTAATTATTGAATCAATTTCATTTATTGTTAAAAAAATTGGTAGTTTTTTTTCTAGTTTAGGTGAATGTATATTTTCACACGGGTTAACTTTAATTTGTTTGTCATAAATTAAGTAATTGTAAAAACTTTTTATACTAGATAAATTTCTAGCTCTTGATCTTGCTGTAATGGATTTTTTGCTCAAGTAGTCTATATATTTGATTAAATCTTTTCGATTAATTTTTTGTGGATATTGATTACTGCAATAGCAGGAAAAATTTTCAATATCTTTTATATATGCATTAACTGTGTTATTTGTTAAGCATCGCTCAATCATAAGATAAATCTTAAATTCCTTTATAGCTTTATTCCAATCCATTTTTTATATTTAAGCCAAATTAAATAAAACATGAAAGTTATCATAATTAATGGGCCAAATCTAAATTTAATTGGTATAAGAGAACCTGAAAAATATGGCAAAGTTAGTTTTCATAATTATTTAATCGATCTCAAAAAAAAGTATTCATCGTATCATATTGATCATTTTCAGTCAAACATTGAAGGAGAGTTAATAAATAAATTGCAAGAAACTGGTTTCACTTATGATTTAATCGTATTAAATGCAGGAGGATATTCACATACATCAGTTTCAATTTTAGATGCTATATTGGCTATTAAAACACCTGTAATTGAAGTTCATATGTCAAATATATATAATAGAGAAGAATATAGAGCTAAATCCATATTATCAAAGGGGGTTTCAGGACTAATTATTGGATTTGGTTTAAAGTCCTATGATTTAGCAATATCCACTCTATAAATAAAAAAATATTGTACAATAATTTTTTTGTATATATTTGTACTTCTTTAGGTCTGGTAGTTCAGTTGGTTTAGAATACCTGCCTGTCACGCAGGGGGTCGCGGGTTCGAGTCCCGTCCAGACCGCAAAATAGCCGATTTTTTCGGCTATTTTTGTTTAGTAATTTCTTAAATTTGTATCGGTAAATTTATTTATAAAGTGAAAAAATATTTTTCAAGAAAATCCTTAAATGAATATAAGGAGATATATAAACAAAAAGGTTTAAAAGTCTTGTTAAAAAAACTAGGTTGGAGAGTTTTTGCTTTAATATTTATTTTTTACTTGGTTAGAGATATAATATTATATGTAATAGGTCCTAAGATTTTCTTAGATATATTGTCTAAATATGGTATTAGCACCGATGTGTCATATCCTTTTTTCTCATACTTTGTTATTGTTTTAATTACTATTATAATTTATAAAATAAACAAAGATCAAAGAATAAAAATATTAAGAATTGGTGCTTTCTTGGGGTTTTTATGTGTTATTTTAGGTGCTTTTGGAGCTCATCTATTAACGGGTAAATTAGAGTTATTAGATAACAAATCTCTATATAATACTGCTACTTCATATCATTTCTTTCATGTTTTTTTAATTTTAATTTTAGGTATTTTACATAATAATTCTAATTTAAAATATATTAAACAATCCTTTATTTTTTGTTTATTAGGTATTTTTCTATTTTCAGGTTCTTTGTACTTACTTAGCTTGACAGATATAAAATGGCTTTCTGCAGTTACACCTATTGGTGGAGCTTTGCTGATTGTCTCTTGGATTCTTTTATTTTTTGGTGTAAAGAAAATTAAAAGTTAAATACTTTTTTAAGTAATTCAGAAATTCTATTTTCAGGTTTTTCTCTTATTTTTTTCTCTTCCTGAGCTATTAGAACAAATATACCATCAATAGTTTTTTCTAAAATATATTCATTGATATTTGGATTTATATTTTCAGTTAACGGTAACTTATTATAAGTTTTGATTATTTTATTCCAGTTTGCTGCAACTTTATTATTAGAAATACTTTTTTCTATAATTGGTTTAAATTTATTTCTAAAATCTTCGTGATTTTGATCATACAAGTATGTTGTTGCAGAGTTTTCTTCACCGTATAAAATAGATAGAGCATCGTTTATATTTATATTTTTAATACTTTTTAAAAGTATTTGAGAAGCTTCTTTAGACGCTTCCTCAGCAGATCTATTCATAGATACTATAAATTCATCAATTTGCTTTTCTAAACCAATTTTTTTTAATGATTTTTTTATTTTCTTTGCTTCTTCAGGAAATTTAATTTTAATTAAATCATTTTTAAAAAAACCATCTATATTTGATGCGTTTTCACATGATTTAGTTACTCCTATTGTTAAAGCTTCTTTTAGTCCATTATAAGCTTCTTTTTCAGAGATAGAATTATTTTTTTTTTCTGATAAGTCTTTAATTATATTTTCAATTTGTGCATTTATAGAAAATATATATAGAAAGCTAAATAAAAATATTTTTATAGTCATGTTGTTATGCTGCTGCAGAAAATCCAAAGATAAGTGTAGCGCATAACATAATTGAGTAAATGGCTTGTAATCCTATTGTTTTCCAATTAGCACTTGCAAGTGTTCTTTTCTCATAATGATTAAGAATATGATTAAATATATATAATCCAAAAAGAAGGCAGAATCCTGTGGGAATTAATATATAAATATTACTTAGAGATTGCTTATCTAGTTCCAGGAATAGGTATGTAGACGATCCGACAGCAAGAAGTAAAATTACAAAGTATATCCATCTACTAGCCTTTTTTCCAAATGTAACAACTAAATGATTTTTTCCAGTTTTAGCATCACTTTTCATATCTGGGAATTCATTGATAAGTAAGATGTTGGTTGTTAATAATCCCAAAGGAATACCTAAAAGAATTAAATTTAAAAAATGGTTATCTCCCTCTGAGTTCATTGTTGAAAATAAATCTCCTTGAAAAATAGCAAAACCAGCACCTAAAGTTAACAGAGGGCCGAATGCTAAAAAGATAGCTAATTCACCCAATCCCCTTTTTGCAACTAGTCTTAAAGGCCATGCAGTATAGAAATATCCTAAAAATAAACCAGATATACCGGTGATTAATATACCATTAAAATTGTCTCCTGGTATTTGATTAGCTTTTATTGATATAAAAGAAGCAATACCAATTGCCATAATTGTAAGTAATATGGCTAAGTTTCGTGTTCCATTTAAAGAAATTAATCCTAATTCAATTGCTCTACTTCCTCCAGATACTTGTTGAAAGTATTCAGAATTTGCTTCGTCTGTACCGTCTTTGTAGTCAAAATAATCATTAAATACGTTCATTGCTAAATGAGCAATTAAAATACCTAATATTGTTATTCCAAAAAGTCCCCATGATATTGGCGCACCTGTTCCATAACAGTATGCTCCAACTACAAGAATAGGTAAAATAGAGGCAGAAGTAAAAGGCATTCTTGTGATTGCTAGCCCTTTTATCATTTTTGTTGCAAATTTTATAGGAACATCAACTTCCTCATCTATAACTTCTGTTACTCCACAGTATCCAGTTTGAGGTTGGTCTTTGCCATTGGCAAATGTTGGTGTAATTCTTATTTTAGCGTTTATCCTTTCTTTATTCTTATTAATAAAATAAGTTTTTCCTTTGTATTCTCCTTCTTTAACAGCTGTTGCAAGCCATCCAGCGACGTTTTGTAATACAATTTCACCTGGAG
>PAZG01000019.1 GCA_002715445.1 Flavobacteriales bacterium
TAATGGAAATATTTTATCAAAAGAAAGTTATGCAAATGGTTTGCTAAATGGAGATGTAATATACTATTATAATGGTATTATTACTGAGTTATATGAATATATTGATGATAAAAAAAATGGAAAAGCTGTAATTTATTATCCTAATGGTGCAATCTATAATTTGAGTAATTATTTTGATGACAAATTACATGGAGAGTTCTCAATCTTTGATTTAAAAGGTAATTTAATTGAATCTGGAGAGTATAAACTAGGATTTAGGGATGGAGAATGGTCTACTTACAAATACAATAAAAAAATAAATACAATTTTTTATAACAATGGGGAAAAAATAAATGAAAAATAGAATAACAGAATTATTTAGTGTAAAGTATCCTATTATTCAGGCTGGTATGGTTTGGTGTAGTGGGTGGGAATTAGCTTCAGCAGTTAGTAACGCTGGAGGATTAGGAATTATTGGTTCAGGTTCTATGTATCCTGAAATACTTAAAAGTCAAATTCAGAAATGTCAAGCTGCAACTAATCAAAATTTTGCAGTGAATGTACCTCTTTTTTACCCTGATATTGATAAACATATGGAAATTATAATTAAAAGTAAAGTTCCAATAGTATTTACATCTGCTGGTAATCCGAATTTATGGACAAAAGAATTGAAAAAAAATGGAATAATTGTCGTGCATGTTATATCAAATTTAAAATTTGCGATTAAAGCAAAAAATGCAGGAGTTGATGCTATAGTTGCAGAAGGTTTTGAAGCTGGTGGTCATAATGGTAAGGAAGAGTTAACAACTTTTTGTTTAGTTCCATTAATAAAAAAAAATGTTGATTTACCACTAATCGCTGCAGGTGGAATTGGTTCAGGTAAAACTATGTTATCAGCAATGGTTTTAGGAGCTGAAGGGGTTCAGATAGGAAGTCGATTTGTTTTATCTCATGAAAGCTCAGCTCATATTAATTTTAAAAAAGCTATCATTAATTCAAAAGCAGGTGATACTGTACTTACTCTTAAAGAACTAACTCCTGTAAGATTATTAAAAAATCCATTTTATGACAAAATAGAAGATGCTTACTTAAAAAATAAATCTATTGAACATTTGAGAGAATTATTAGGAAGAGGAAGAGCAAAGAAAGGAATGTTTGAAGGAGATATGGAGTCTGGAGAACTTGAAATTGGGCAAATTTCTGCTTATCTCAACAGAATATTGTCTGCAAAGGAAATTATAGATGAAATAATGGAAGAATTTAAAATTTCAATTAAATACATAAATGAATTATAATAGAATTAAATTTGAAAAATTCACATTAGATAATGGATTAAGAGTAGTTTTACACCAAGATTGTTCAAGTCAATTAGTTACTACAAATTTATTGTATAATGTTGGTGCTAAAGATGAAGATCCAAACTGCACAGGATTAGCTCATTTGTTTGAACATTTAATGTTTTCAGGAACTAAAAAAATACCAAATTTTGATACTTTTTTGGAAAAAGTTGGAGCACAAAATAATGCATTTACAAATAATGATTTTACAAATTATTATATTACAGTACCCCCCAATAATTTAGAATATGCACTTTGTGCCGAAAGTGACAGAATGCAAGGTTTGTCATTTTCTAACACTAGTTTGAAAATTCAAAAAAGTGTAGTAATAGAAGAGTTTAATCAAATATATTTGAATCAACCTTATGGTGATTTGTATTTATTATTTAAACCCTTAGCATATTCACTCCATCCTTATAGTTGGTGTACAATTGGAAAGGAAATTTCTCACATACAAAAAGTTGACATTAATATTGTAAAAGATTTTTTTTATAGTCATTATGCTCCTAATAATGCAATTTTAGTGGTTGCTGGAAATTTTGACAACAAATCAATTAAAAGTAAAATAAATAAGTGGTTTAGTAAAGTGCCTTTCAGAGAGATTAAACCGAGAAATTATATGCCTGAGCCTCCTTTAAAAGTTAAAAAGCATATGCAAGTAAAAAGAAATGTTCCTTCTAATTGTATTTTAATGGCTTTTCATATGTCTCATAGGCTAAGTGAATCTTTTTATGCCGCTACTTTAATTTCTAGATTGCTTTCGAAAGGATTTTCCTCAAGACTATATCAGTCCTTAGTTATTAATGAAAAAATTTTTACTAAAATTGAAACTTTTTTAGGTGAAGATTTAGAACCAAGTTTATTCTATATAAAAGGAATTTTATTTGACGGTGTAAATTATCAAACAGCACAAGACAAAATTGAATCAGAATTAGATAGATTATGTAAAAATAATATTACTGAAGCCGAATTAAATGGAGTAATTAAAAAAAATGAATCTACTATCTTGTTTTCTTATGTAGATAATTCATGTAAAGCACTTGATCTTGCTGTTGGTGAACTTTTAGGTAAGTCAAATTTGATTAACTCACAAATTTTAACATATAATAATTTTAATTCTAAAAAAATTATTGACGAGGCAAATAATTTATTTAATAAAAAAAAATCAATAACCCTGTTCTATGGAAAATAAAGAATTTTCATTTCCAAATTTGTGCAAGGTTAAAAAAATTCAAAGCCTTAAATTACCATTTGTTAAGCAAATTAGAAATAAAAAATTTCCAAACACATATTTTTTAAATCATGAGTTCGATGGTTTAGGTGTTATGAGTATAGAATTTATTTTTAAAATAAATTATTCAGGAATTTTTCACGAACCAAAATTAGCTCCTAACTTTTGTAATAAATATTTAAGTGCAGGTTCATCAAAATACAATGAGTTTGAAATAAGCCAATTGCTTCAAAATTTAGGTGCTCACATTAATTTTGAAACAAGTAGAAGATTCTCTATAATTTCTGTTTATTTCATGAATTCTCAGATGAAAAATGTCCTTGAAATTATATCTGATTTTTTATTGCACCCAACTTTTCCTAATGATTTAGTGACTAATAAGATTTTAAACGAAAAAAAAATATTTGATATTAATTTGGAAAGATCGTCATTCATAGCTGCCCGTCACATTAATAATTTATTATACGGAAATTTTCACCCTTATGGAAGAATGACTAAGCAAAGTGATTTTGATGATATTAGTGTTAAAGATCTACTTGAATTTCACAGTGTTTTTTATAATTCACATAATTTAGAAACAATAGTTTCAGGTGATATTCCAAAAGATGCAATAAACTATCTAAATTCAACTGTATACAAAATAAAAAAACCATCCGATAAGTTTTTAATAAATGATAAAAAATATTTTGATAGTAATATTTTAACTCCTCCATTTTCAAATCCTAAGAGATTATATATTTCCAAAGAAGATGCCTTGCAAACTTCTTTTAGAATAGCAAAAATTTTACCCGGCCCTCGGCATCATGATTTTTTTAGTTTAAGAATACTAGTTGTAATTTTAGGTGGTTATTTTGGGTCCAGATTGATGAAGAAAATACGAGAAGAAAAGGGTTACACTTATGGAATTGGGTCTTACTTAATTATTGAAGAAAATCATAGTGAATTACATATTTCTACTCAAGTTGGAGAAAAATATACAAAGTTAGTATTAGATGAAATATTAGTTGAGATTACTAAGTTACAAAATGAAAGAGTTAATAAAGAAGAGCTTGAAAAAGTAAAGGCATATTTAGTTGGCTCACTTCTTCATTCTAATGATGGTATATTTAACCAAGCTATAGTTTTTAGAAACTTAAAAAAACATAATTCATCATTTAATTTCATTAATGATTATATTAATGAAATTAACAAAATAGACTCTTATAAAATTATTGAAATCGCAAAAAAATACTTAAAAAAGGATAGTTTTTCACTTGTTGCTTGTGGTCCTCATAAAAGTAAACTGTGGTAAGTTTTTTTAATTATACCGCATAATTTAGTATTTTTGCAAACAATTTATTTTTATTCAATAACAATTATGAAGAATAGAGTAGTACATGAAGGATTGGCTTTTGACGATGTTTTAGTTGTGCCTGCATATTCTGAAATTTTACCTAAGGATGTTTCTACCAAAACAATTTTCTCTAAAAATATACCATTAAATATTCCTATTGTCTCTTCTGCTATGGACACTGTTTCTGAATCTTCTATGGCAATTGCCATTGCTAGAGAAGGTGGAATTGCAGTTCTTCATAAAAATATGAGTGTAGAGGAACAGGTCAAACAAGTTAATATTGTTAAGAGAGCTGAAAGTGGAGTTATTTTAGATCCAGTTACAATTCAAGAAAATGCTATTGTTAGTGACGCGAAAAAAATAATGGAAGAATATGGTATTGGTGGAATTCCTGTCTTGTGCCCTGATAAAAAATTGGTTGGTATTGTTACAAATCGTGATTTAAGGTTTGAAAAAAATAATAGTAAGTTAATTAGTGATGTAATGACATCGTCTAGCCTGATTACGACAAAGAAAAACATTTCTCTTGCAGAAGCAGAAGTGATTTTACAAAAAAATAAAATTGAAAAATTACCTATTATTGACGAAGGGAATAATTTAATTGGTTTAATTACATTTCGTGATATAATAAAAGTAAAAAAACAACCTAATGCGTGTAAAGATAATTTTGGAAGATTAAGAGTTGCTGCNGCNATAGGGGTAGGTGAAAAAGGTTTAAACAGATGTGCTTCATTGGTTAAATCCGGCGTTGATGCGGTTGTTATTGATACTGCTCATGCTCACAGTAAAATGGTTATTGAAACTTTAATAGAATTGAAAAAGAAATTTCCTAAAATTGATTGTGTTGTTGGAAATATTGCTACAGCTGAAGCAGCTAATCTTCTAATTAAAAATAATGCTGATGCTATAAAAGTTGGTATTGGTCCAGGTTCAATTTGTACTACTAGAATAATTTCTGGTATTGGTGTCCCTCAATTATCAGCTATAAGCGATGTGTACTCTTTTGCAAAAGAAAGTAATACTCCTGTAATTGCTGACGGTGGAATTAGATTTTCAGGTGATATAGTTAAAGCTATTGTTGGTGGAGCAGATACAGTAATGTTAGGCTCTTTACTTGCTGGACTTGAAGAATCTCCTGGAGAAACAATTATTTTCGAAGGACGTAAATTTAAATCCTATCGTGGTATGGGTTCCATTGATGCTATGCAAAAGGGTTCTAGTGATAGGTATTTTCAAGACTCAGAGGAAGATTCATCTAAGTTTGTTCCTGAGGGAATTGTTGGTAGAGTTCCTTACAAGGGTAAGTTGTCGGAAGTTATGTATCAATATATTGGCGGATTAAGGGCTGGTATGGGATATTGTGGAGCTAAAAAAATAAGTGATTTAAAATCTTCAAACTTTATTAAAATAACATCAGCAGGTGTGGATGAAAGTCACCCTCACAATGTTACAATAACGAGAGAGGCTCCTAATTATTTTAGAAAACATTTATAATTTTTATTATGAAAAAAATACTTTTTTTATTAATTACAATTTTATCTTTTAATTCTCTAATTGCACAAGAAATTACTTTTGCTACAGTTGGCGGTGATAATATTTATTTAGAAGATTTTCTTAGTATATACAATAAAAATAAAGAGCCAGATGACACTATCATTGATCCAGTTGAATTAGAAGAATACTTAGATCTGTATGTAAAATTTAAATTAAAGGTAGTAGAGGCTAAATCTTTAGGAATGGATACATTACCTTCATTTAAAAGAGAATTAGAAGGCTACAGGCGCCAACTGGCAAAGTCTTATTTGAATGATAATGAGGTGACTAATCAGTTGTTACAAGAAGCATATTCTAGGCTTAAAGAAGAGGTTAACGTTAGTCATATCCTTGTTAAAGTAGATCCTAATTCGTCACCTAGTGACACTCTTGTTGCCTTTAATAAAGCTAAAATGATTCAAAATGAAGCTAATAATAATAATGATTTTGGTCAATTAGCTAGAAAATATTCAGATGACCCATCTGTAGATAAAAATGATGGTGAATTAGGATATTTTACTGCTTTGTATATGTTATATCCTTTTGAAAATGCAGCTTATAATACAAATGTAGGAAGTGTTTCAAACCCTGTCAGAACTAGATATGGTTATCATGTTTTGAAAGTTAATGACAGAAGAGAATCACGAGGAGAAGTAAAGGTGTCTCATATTATGATTGGAATTAATCCTAAATTAAGTAATGACTCAATCGCAGAAAAGAAAATAAACGAGATATATGGTTTACTTTTAAATGGTGAAGATTTTAATAGCTTAGCAAAGAAATATTCAGATGATAAGAAAAGTGCTTCAAAAGGTGGCGAATTAGATTGGTTTGGCTCAAATAAAATGTATGAAAGTTTTGAAACCGCGTCTTTTGGATTAAATGAAACAGGAGATTTTTCAAATCCAATTAAAACTCCTGCAGGTTGGCATATCATTAAATTAATTGATAAAAAAGGCTTGCCATCTTTTGAGGAAATAGAATCTTCATTAAAATCACGTGTTGAGAAAGATTCAAGATCTCAAAAAAGCAGAGATTCATTAATTAGAAAATTAAAAGAAGATTACTTCTTTACTGAAAAAAAATCTTCTTTGAAATTAATTTATAGTTTAATAAATGAAGATTTTTTTAATAACGATTCTAAATCTAATGAACTCATAAATGGAAATGGTAGAGTTTTATTTTCTTTAACATTTAATGATATAATAAATAAATATTATCAAAAAGATTTTATCGATTTTTTAATTTCATTCAAGAAAAATTTTAGAGCGCAAGAAAATACAGAAATTATAATTAATGAACTTTATAAAACTTTTACTGAGCAAAAGATACTGAGCTTTGAGGATCAAAATTTAGAATCTAAGTATAATGAATTTCGTCTATTAATTAATGAATATCATGATGGAATTTTATTGTTTGAATTAATGGATCAAAAAGTATGGTCTAAAGCTGCAAAGGACACCTCAGGACTTTTGTCTTTTTATGATGAAAATATTGATAATTATTTATTTCCAAATAGAATAATAACCAAGAACTATTATTGTAACTCAAATAATTATAAGAAAATTCAAAAATCAATTTTAAAAGGATTGTCTAATGAAAAAATGCTATCTAAGTTTAATAAAAATTCACTTTTAAATCTTACTATAAAAGACTCTATTATTTATTATGAAGATACTGATGAAGCATTATACAATAGATTAATTAATTTGGATAAAGGATTTATTTACACAAACATTAACGAAGAAGATACAAATGTTGAGATAATTAAAATAATTGACTTTTTATCTCCTTCTCCTAAGAAATTCAAAGATATTAAAGGAATTGTTATATCAGACTATCAAAAATACTTAGGAGATGAATGGTTAAAAATTTTGCAGGAAAAATATGATGTTTCCATTAATAATGATTTATTAAATGCGTTAATTAATAATAATCTTAATTCTTATCTTATTGAATTATCTTTAATAGATAATAAATTAGAAAAAATACCAGTGTATACAGGAAGTTTTGAAAGTGCATTTATTAAAGCTTCAAAAGAGCTTGGCATTGGTAAATCAATTTATTTTGAATGGTATGGTAATATATATACGACAGAGCTTGCTCCATAAATTAATTAATATTGATTAAATAAAATTTTTTTTTATTCGTTATAAAAAATGTACTTTGTGATATGATAAAAAATATTTTAGCCCTATTTATTTTAAACTTAATCTTTGTTTACTCTCAAAATGAAAATAAGCAACTTTTAGATGGAGTTGTTGCTGTCGTTGGAGATCAAGTTGTTTTTTTAAGTGATTTGCAAGAAAGCATATCTCAGTATGAAGCCCAATTTAATGAATTGCAATCTGATCAAGTTATTTCAGAAGTATTAGAAGAACTTTTATTTCAAAAATTATTACTTCATCATGCATCAATAGATAGTTTAGTAGTTGGAGAAAATGAAGTTCAAAATAATTTAAATAGAAGAATAGAATACCTAGTTACCACGTTAGGGTCTGAGAGAAAAGTTGAACAATATTTTGATAAAAGCTTTTCAAAAATAAAAGAAACCTTACTAAATAGTGTTCGTGATCAAATGACAGTTCAATTAATGCAGCAAGAAATCACTGCTTTTACTGAAGTAACCCCCTCAGATGTAAATTATTTCTTTAACAATTTGAATAAGGACAGTTTGCCTTATCTTGATGAACAGTTTAAGATAGGGCAAATACTAATATTACCCAACCCATCTGATTCTTCTTTAATTCAAACTAAAGAAAAGTTAAATAATCTTAGAAATAGAATTTTAACAGGGGATAAATTTTCAACTATGGCTATTCTATATTCTGAGGATCCAGGTTCCTCTAGAAATGGAGGAGAATATGTTAATATAAAAAAAGGTCAGTTAACTAAGCAATTTGAAGCGGTTATTTATAGTCTTTCTCCAGGTGAAATTTCAAATGTTTTTGAAACAGAGTACGGTTTTCATATTGCTGAACTCACAAATAGAACAGGAGGGATAGTTGACTTTCGTCACATCTTAATGATTCCAAAAATTTTTCAACATCAGATGGAAGAGACTAAAACTTTTCTGACTTCCCTTAAAGATATTATAGAAAATGGAGAATCTACTTTTGAAAAAGCAGCAAAAGATTTTTCAAATGATGACGAGACTAAATACAATGGTGGATTGTTAATCAATCCTCAAACGGGTGAGCATTCTTTTTTTATAGATGAGTTAGATCCGCTCTTAAAAAATAAGTTAAAGGACTTAGAAGAAGGAAGTATTATAGGGCCATTATATTATAAATTACCTGATGGTAAAGAATCCTATCGATTAGTTAAATTAATCCAAAAAACTGAACCTCATTTTGCAAATATTAATCAGGATTATAACCTTATTAAGATGTATGCAGAAAATGAAAAAAAACAAAAGAAATTATCTAATTGGATTAATTCAAAAATAGAAAATACTTATATATATTTAAATAGTGATTTTTTAAATAATGATTTTGTTTATAATTGGAAAAAAAATAATTAGATGAGTGATATAAAACCAGAAATAGCATCTATTGATAAAATATTAAAATCATTTAATGACGTTAAGAAAGAAGTTTCTAAAGTAATTATTGGACAAGATGTGATTGTTAATAAATTATTGATGACTATTTTTTCAGGAGGTCACTCTGTATTAATTGGTGTTCCAGGTCTTGCTAAAACTTTACTTGTTAATACTGTTTCTAGAACACTAGGTTTAAATTTTAGTAGAATCCAATTTACACCAGATTTAATGCCCTCTGATATTATGGGAAGTGAGATTATTGATGAAACAAGAAATTTCAAGTTTGTAAAAGGACCTATTTTTGGAAATATAATTTTAGCTGATGAAATTAATAGAACTCCACCTAAAACACAGTCTGCTCTTTTGGAAGCTATGCAGGAACATGCAGTAACCGTTTCTGGTAAAACATATAAATTAGATGAGCCTTTCTTTGTTTTAGCTACTCAAAACCCTATTGAGCAAGAAGGTACATACCCCTTGCCTGAAGCTCAACTTGATAGATTTATGTTCAGTATAATTGTTGATTATCCTAATTTTAATGAGGAGCTAGATATTGTTAAACGTACAACTTCTATTAATAATAATGATGTAAAAAATATTTTAACTGCCGATGATATTCTTTCTTTCCAAAAAACATTATTAGAAATACCTGTTACTGACTCTGTATATGAATATGCTATAAATTTAGTTAGAAAAACACGTCCTAATTCTAATTCTTCAACTGATGAGATAAAAAAATATTTAGATTGGGGAGCTGGGCCTAGAGCATCTCAGTATTTAATAATTGCATCAAAAATTAATGCAGTTATTTCAGGTAAGTATTCTCCTGACAAGGAAGATATTAGAGAAGTTGCTTTTAATGTTCTGAGGCATAGATTAGTTAAGAATTATAAAGCAGAAGCAGAAGGAATAACAATAGAGAATATAATTTCTAATTTATTTTAAATATTTATTTACAATTTCTTTACTTAGATCCTCTACATTAGCAGATTTATTTTTGATATTTTCAATTATTTCTTCAATCTCTCTATGTATATTTTTTTTATTATAGAATTTGTTTATTAGGTTTTCCTTAATTGATTTATTTACCCAATATTTAATTTGATTTAATCTATTTTGAGTTAAATCACCGTTTATTTTTTGGCTAATATGATTTTCATGCAAAATTTTATAAATACTATTAATACCTAATCCATTAATTGAGGAGCATGTTTGAATTTTTTCAAAATTATATTTTTTTGTTTTTTTAGTTTGATAGTAATAATTTTTTTCTCTCTGTATTTCATTCTCAGGTATATTATCAATTTTATTGATAACAATTAAATCTGTTATTTCTAAAATACCCTTTTTAATTGCTTGCAAATAATCTCCTGAATTTGGTATAGTAAGAAGAATAAAAAAATCTGTCATTTGTTTGGCAATATATTCTGTTTGACCTACACCAGTTGTTTCAACTATAACTATATCAAAACCAGCGGTTTCGCAAAGAATAATTGTCTCTCTAGTTTTTTTTGAAACTCCACCCAGTTCACCCTTACTTGGAGAAGGCCTAACATATATATTTTTTTGATTGGATGAAATGTTCATCCTAGTTTTATCTCCTAAAATACTTCCTTTACTTTCATCACTACTAGGGTCAATGGCCAATACAGCTATTTTTAAATTTTCTTTAATAAATTTTTTTAGTAAACAGTTAATAAAAGTACTTTTGCCTGCTCCAGGAGCTCCACTTATGCAAATCCTATAAGATTGTCTATTAAGTCTACTACATTTATTAATTAAATTATTAGCCTGGATTTTATCAGCTTCTAAACTGCTTTCAATCAATGTAATTGATTGTGCTAATGTTGGAATATGTCCAGTTTGTAGTTTTTTAAAGTTTATATTATTCATCTGAGTATTTTGATAAAATATCTATAACTGCTTCCGAAATTATTGTTCCTGGGCCAAAAATTTTGTCAACTCCTTTGTTATATAAATAATCATAATCTTTTTTAGGAATTATTCCTCCAAGTATAATAAGAATTTTCTTCGAGGTTTTTTTTCTTAGGTAATCTATTAATTCAGGAACTAGTGTTTTGTGTGCTCCAGCTAAACTGGATACACCAATCATATGAACATCATTTTCAATTGCTTGATTACATATTTCTTCTGGTGTTTGGAATAAAGGTCCAATATCAACATCAAAACCTATGTCTGCAAAACTAGTTGAAATAACATTTGCTCCTCTGTCGTGTCCATCTTGTCCAATTTTAGCAACAAGAATTCTTGGATTTCTTCCAAATAATTGCGAAAATTTCATGGTCATTTTCTTAGCTTTTATAAATTTCGTATCCTTTTTTATTTCCATAGAATATACTCCTGAAATTAAGTTATGGTTTGATTGATATCTTCCAAAATAATTTTCACATGCTTTAGATATTTCTCCAATTGTTGCTCTAACTTTTGCTGCTTCTACACATTTTTCTAATAAATTACCTTCCCCTGTTTTACAACATAAAGTTATATTTTTTAATTTTTCTTTAACTAATTTATTATTTCGATTATTTTTTACTTTAAGTATTTTTTTAATTTGCTTTTCTTTTACAGCTGAGTTATCTATTTCTAAAATCTCAATTTTATTATTTGATTTTGTTTTGAATGCATTTAATCCAATTATAATATTTTTATTTGAATCAATTTTAGCTTGCCTAATAGCAGCTTTTTCTTCGATTCTTTTTTTAGGTATCCCTAACTCAATTGCCTTAGACATTCCACCTAATTTTTCTATTTCATTAATTATTTTTTTTGCTTTAGAAATCAGAGAATTAGTTAATGATTCTATATAATAGGAACCTGCAAAAGGATCAATTGCCTCACAGATTTTGGAGTTTTTTTGTAAAAATAACTGTGTGTCTCTAGCAATTTTTGCTGATTTTTCAGTAGGAAGCGCAATTGCTTCATCAAATGCGTTTGTATGTAAGGATTGAGTTCCACCTAATATTGCAGCAAGAGCCTCTACGCACGTTCTAGTTATATTATTTTCAGGCTCTTGTTCTACTAGACTCCACCCAGAAGTTTGACAATGAGTTCGTAACATCATTGACTTAGGGTTTTTAGGTTTAAATTTCTTAACGATTTGTGCCCAAATAATTCTTGCAGCTCTCATTTTTGCTATTTCCATGAAATAATTCATTCCAATTCCCCAAAAAAATGATATTCTAGGAGCAAAATCATCAATTTTTAATCCAGCACTTATACCAGTTCGAATATATTCTAATCCATTAGCAAGAGTATATGCTAATTCAGTTTCAGCACTGGCACCTGCTTCAAGCATATGGTATCCACTAACACTAATGGAGTTAAATTTTGGCATTTCTTTCGCTGTATATTTAAAAATATCTTTAATAATTTTCATTGAGTGTTTTGGTGGGTATATATAAGTATTTCGGACAATAAACTCTTTTAATATATCGTTTTGAATTGTACCGGTTAATTTTTCAATAGGGTAATTATTTTCTTTAGCATGCACGATTAAAAATGCCATTATTGGAAGAACGGCCCCATTCATTGTCATTGAAACAGATATGCTATTTAAATCAATATTTTTAAGCAAAATTGCCATATCTTCAACGGTATCAATAGCTACTCCTGTATTACCAATATCACCTTTAACTCTTTTGTGGTCAGAATCGTAGCCACGATGTGTTGGAAGATCAAAAGCAATTGATAAACCTTTTTGTCCAGCTTTTAAATTCTTCAAATAAAATTTATTTGATTCCTCTGCTGTTGAAAATCCTGAATATTGTCTTATAGTCCATTTTCTTTTACAGTACATTGTAGAATATGGACCTCTCATAAATGGAGGAATACCAGCACCAAAATTTAAATAATTATTATTTTTAACGTCAGAATGATTGTAGTGACTTTTAATTTTAATACCCTCAAATGTATTTGTATAATTTTGTTCAATTATATTATTAAAGCTATTCTTAATTTTTTTATTTAAAAATGATTGAGTTATTTTTTCAATATAGTAGCTCCCGTGTAGTGGATCAATAAATTTATCAAAATATGCCTCNTTTTTTAAAATTAGTTGCTGTTTTATTCCAAGGAAATTATTTTGAGTTGGATANACATTAAGATTATCACATCCGCCTATTACTGCNGCGCATGATTGTGTACATGTTTGAATAAGTTCATGTATTTTTATTTTTTTGTCAATATATGTAATGCAAGAAATATAAGGTTCGGCTTTGAAAGTATTGTAGTACCAAATTCTAAATGCTCTAATTTTTGCAATTTCATAAAAAAAATGATTTGATAATTTGAAGTTAAATTGAACATGATTTATAGCTATATATGGTAATATTTTGGAATTAATTTTTTCAAATGATTCTTTATATATATTAATAGTTTGAAATTTGCAGTTATTAAGTTTTTTAGAATACTTTTTATATGTTTTTTCAGGTATTTTATAATCATGAAATATACATTTTACATTGTTATTATTTTCACTCAAAAAAGATAATATAAATTCATAATCGGCTAAACCCTTAAATTCAATCAGTGTATTATCTAAATTAATTTTATTAAGTAATATAATTAAATCCTCTTTTTTGTATTTTTTCTTTGGATCTAAAATGAATAATATTGATTGTGCTCCATTCTTAATTGCATCTATACATATTTTATTTGAATCAATTAATTTTTTACAATTTATTGTAAATGAAATATTCCAGCTCTTTTTTTTTGAAAAAGATAAATTTTCTTTGATTTCTTCCTTAAAATAAATTGGATCAAATAGAAAGTTGTTAATATTATGTTTGATTGAATTGTGATTTATACCTTCTTTATATAAACTATCAATCCAGTTTTCTTTTGTTTGTTTTTGGAATGTATTTATGTTTGAAAATATTCCTGACATAATTATTCAATTTTAAATATAATTTCATCTTGTTTCCCAAACCCATAATCTTCTCTTAATATTTTTTCTAACTCTGGACTTATTGTGTCTGATTGATATACTTTTATGGTTGATTCAAACTTTTTATTTTCTATTTCAAAATTTTCTATTTCAATTTTCTGTGAGTTTAATTCATTTTGAATTTTTAAATGTCTAACAAAGGAATTTTCATCAAAAAAACACATCCATATAATAAAAATAAAAATTATAGCTATTAAAATATTTTTTAAAATGAAATGTAATATTTTTTCTTTCAAAATATCCTTATTTTTTATTCATTTAGAAAAGAGTATTTATAATCCTTTGCTGGAACAAATGTTTCTTTAATAGTTCTAGGGCTAACCCATCGTAATAAATTTAGGTATGAGCCAGCTTTGTCATTGGTCCCGGAAGAACGTCCGCCACCAAATGGTTGTTGTGAAACAACAGCTCCAGTAGGTTTGTCATTAATATAAAAATTCCCAGCAGAATTTTTTAAAATGTTTAAAGCTTCTATTATTGCATTTCTATCTCTAGAAAAAATTGAACCGGTTAAAGCGTAAATGGACGTTGAGTCAACTAACTTGAGGGTTTTTATATAATCTTTATCATTGTATATATATATTGTAACTATCGGTCCAAAAAGTTCCGTTTCCATGGTTTCAAATTTTGGATCAGTAGTTAATATGATTGTAGGGTCAATAAAATATCCAATAGAATCATCATAATTACCCCCACATATAATTTTAGCTTTCTTAGCTTTTTTTGCTTTAATTATAGTTTTTTTTAGTTTTTCATATGAATCTCTACTTATTACTGCATTAACAAAATTTGTGAAATTTTCTGGTGAACCAACCTTAATTGTATTCATTTTTGCTACTAATTTTTTTTGAATTTTTGTCCACATACTTTTTGGTATGTAAACCCTAGATGCAGCAGAGCACTTTTGGCCTTGGTATTCAAATCCTCCTCTTATAATTGCAGTAATTACTTCATCAACGTTGGCTGTATTATGAGCAACAATAAAATCTTTTCCCCCGGTTTCACCAACAATTCGAGGAAATGTTTTGTATTTAGTAATATTGTTTCCAATAGTTTTCCAAATATTTTTAAATACATGAGTAGAACCTGTAAAATGAACACCACCGAGATCAGGAGAGTTAAAGATTATTTTATTTGCAGCTTCGGGTTTACAATGAATTACATTAATTACACCTGCAGGAAGGCCAGCTTCATTAAGTAGATCCATAATTATTTTAGCTGAATATGTTTGGTTATCAGAAGGTTTCCAAACAATAGTATTACCCATTAAAGCTGGGGCAATACATAAATTTGCAGCAATTGATGTAAAATTAAAAGGAGTTATTGCAAATACGAATCCTTCTAAAGGTCTATATTCCATTTTATTCCAAATACCGGAGCTATTTTCAGGTTGGTCAGAATAAATTTTAGTTAAAAATTCTACGTTGAATTTCAAGAAATCTATTAGTTCACATGCTGCATCAATTTCAGCTTGAAAAATATTTTTTGACTGATTTATCATAGTAGCAACATTGATTTTTTGTCTGTATGGCCCTGATAACAAATCAGCTGCTTTTAAAAATATAGAACAGCGTTGCTCCCAAGGCATTTCGCTCCATGTTTTTTTTGCTTTTGAAGCTGATTCAATTGCGCTTTTAACATGGGATTCGTTTCCATAATGACATTTCCCAACAATACGTTTGTGGTCATGTGGAGGGTATATATTTTTAATTGATTTTGTTTTAATTTTTTTTCCGTTTATAATCATTGGTAGTTCAACAACTTTTGAAATCATTTTTTGATATTCATTTTTAGCCTCATTTCTTTCAGGGCTTCCTGGTGCGTAAGACATTACTTTTTCGCATGTTGCTTTTGGTGTAGAGAAAAATCCATTAGCCATTTTAATTAAATTTTAATTGTTAAGTTTTCAAAAATATAAAACTTAATCTAAATTGTTTGATGTTATTTTATTTATTCCGATAATTTTTTCATATCTAGCCCAAATAGGTTTGTAGTAAACGTAAATAGTATATTCATTTTTTGTTTCAAAATAATTTCCTTCAATTTCATTTTCGTTATACTTGTTTTTTATTTTGTATTGGTAATCATAATACCCTTGTTTTAACAGTGCTCTTGTAGTATAAAGTTGTAGCTCTTCGTCAAATTTTAATCTAAATTTTTCTTGATATTCCCAATTTGAAATAGCGCCATATACATATATATCATTTGATTTATCATAAGGATATTTAAGATGAAAATTAACCATGATATATTCAGACTCATACTCAGAGTTATTTGATCTTTCATTAAATAGTTGCTGTTTCCCATTAAGGTCATAGTTATTAAAATATCTATTTATATTTCTAGAAAAATCTTTTTTCAAACTAGCATAAAGCATATCATTAGATATGTATTTACAAACTTCGATTTCTTTGGATAATGTATTTTCTGAAATTTCTTTAAGATAGATACTATCTACATTTTCTGAAAAAAAATCAATATTTGAAATTTCAAATTTCCTGAATTCATTTCCTGCATTAAAGCTGGTTTGTTCTTCGTAATCATATTTAATAATATTTTTTCCTACAAATGACGGTTGTACATTTTTTTTAACATTATTCCAGTCATCATTTTGTTGAATAATTATAGAAATTTCATCAAAAGGGTTTTGGATGCTAAAATTATCTAAATATATTTCAAAATCAATTTCATGTTTTGTATCAAAGTCTTTGGAAAAAGTACCTCTTTTTACATTACTTTTTATTCTTAAAATATCTTCATATACAATGAATCTTTTTGTTAATATTGGATTCATATATTCGTCATATATTATTATTATATAATTTCCAGATTTCAAAAAATTTATATTTTCATTTGGAAAAGTTAGCTCGTAATGAATATATTGCTGTATTGTGTTAAAAGAATAGTAATACTCTTCAATGTAATTTTCATAAAATCCATTTAAATATTCCGAGTATATTATCTCTGATTTTCCCCAGTTAGAGTCACAATGTATAAATGTGTACATATAATATTTTAAGTTATTATCTAGATCATCAAAGCTAAGTTTTAGAGTTTGGTTAGAGTTTAATTTAATAATTGGGTCTAATAATTCATTTTCATTATTAGTTAAAGTTGAAGATTTAATACAATTGCTATAATTAAAATCTTTGTAGAATATTTCTTCTAAATTTGGTTGTGAATGGGATAGTATAGTGGTTAACAAATAAAATATTATGTGTAATTTTTGCATAAAAAAAGTAAAGTTAATATTAAGTTAAAAACTTTTTAAATTTTAAGTGCTTAAAACGTGTATTAATAGTTGAATATTTTTATATTCGCATTCGAAAATATATTATTAAGACAGAATTATATTAAGCATGTCAATAAACGTTCGAATATCTAAAGGTAAAAATATTTCAATCGAAGGATCTGCTCAAAAAATTTTGAAAGAAATTTCTTCTGATCTTTATGCACTTAAGCCAATTGATTTTCATTTACTAACCCCAAAACTTAGCGTTAAAGTTGGTGATAAAATTCTTGCAGGCGATCCTTTAGTTTATGATAAAGATAATGATAGTATAAAATACTGTAGTCCTGTTAGTGGCGTTGTTAAAGAGATTCAAAGAGGGGCTAAAAGAAAACTTTTACAGATAATCGTAAAATCTGATAAAAAAATTAAGTATAAAAAATTTAATGTTTCTAATCATCAAAAAATGGATTCAGAGAACATTAAAAAATTAATGATGGAATCAGGCTTATGGCCATTAATAAAAAAACGTCCCTTTTCTATAGTAGCTGATCCAAATGAAATTCCTAAATCAATATTCATATCGTGTTTTGACTCATCTCCTCTCGCGCCAGATTATAATTTTATTTTATCAGAACAAAAAGATTTATTTCAAGCGGGTTTAGATATTGTTAATAAATTAACAGACGGTATATTACATTTAAATGTTGATGGCGCAAGAAATGACAATGATTTTTTTGAACAATTTTCTGGTTGCCAAGTAAATAAGTTTTTTGGACCACACCCTTCAGGAAATGTTGGTGTTCAAATTCATCATATTGACCCAATCAATAAAGGTGATGTTGTTTGGACCTTATCTCCTCAGTCTGTTATTTCTATTGGAAGATTTTTTTCAAAAGGAATATTTGATATGTCTAAGATTATTGCTTTGACGGGTTCACAGATAAAGGATAGAAAATATTTTAAAATTATTCAAGGACTAAATATTAGCTCCATGGTTAAAAATAATTTAAAAAAAGGTGAAAAAAGATATATTTCTGGAAGCATTTTAAATGGTAGAAAAATTGAAAAGGATGGATTTGTAGGATTTTATGATGACCAAATAACGGTTATTCCAGAAGGAAATTATTATCAATTCTTCGGTTGGGCATTACCTGGTTTTCATAAGTATAGCTTTTCCAGACTATTTTTCTCATGGCTTAATGAAAAAAAAGAATATGTTTTAGATAGTAATATGAATGGTGAAGAAAGAGCCTTTGTAGTAAGTGGGCAGTATGAAGATTTATTTCCAATGGATATTTATCCTGTTCATTTAATTAAAGCTATTATGGCTGAAGATATTGAGTTAATGGAGAAATTAGGTATTTATGAAGTAGATCCTGAAGATTTTGCTTTGTGTGAATTTGCTTGTACATCAAAAATACCTGTTCAAGATATTGTAAGAAATGGTTTAGATTTAATTAAAAAAGAGTGTTAAATGAGTTTCATGAGAAAAATATTAGATAGTATTAAACCGCACTTTACAGAGGGTAAGTTGAAAAAAATGTACCCCGCATATGATGCTTTTGAAACTTTTTTATTTGTTCCTAATCATACAAGTTCAACATCATGTCATGTTAGAGACTCTGTTGATTTAAAAAGAACGATGGGGACTGTAATTTTAGCTTTAGTTCCTTGCTTATTATTTGGATGTTATAATATTGGTTACCAGTATTACACGCAGTTAGGTGGAGAACTTCCTTCTATTTTTAGTTTATTTACTTATGGGTTAATTAGAGTTCTTCCAATGATTGTAGTGTCCTATGTTGTTGGACTTTCTATAGAATTTGGTTTTGCTGTCTCTAGAAAACATCAAGTAAATGAAGGATATTTAGTTACAGGTATGTTAATTCCATTAATTTTCCCAATTGATTGTCCTTTATGGATTGTTGCTATTTCTGTTGCTTTTGCTGTTGTGATTGGGAAGGAAGTATTTGGAGGAACTGGTATGAATATTTTAAATCCTGCTTTACTTGCAAGAGCTTTTGCTTTTTTTGCTTATCCTACTAAATTATCTGGTGATAAAGTATGGGTTTCTCAAGCATCTAATGTTGATGGGGTATCTGGAGAGACAGCTTTAGGTCAGTTGGCAACATTAGTTAAAGATAAATCATCTGAAGCATCTGATGTTTTGTCATCTAATTTTGGAATAATGGATTCTTTTTTAGGATTTATTCCAGGATCAATTGGTGAGACATCTGTACTTGCAATATTGATTGGTGCTGCCATATTAATTTTTACTGGTATTGGTTCATGGCGAATAATTTTCTCAGGAATTCTTGGTGGTTTTATTATGGCTTTAATTTTTAACCTTTGGAATGCAAATGGCTTTATGGGGTTAAATCCTTTCCATCAACTTTTTATTGGAGGGTTTATGTTCGGAATAGTTTTTATGGCTACTGATCCTGTGTCAGCTGCTCAAACAAATAAGGGTAAGTATATATATGGTTTTTTGTGTGGCTTTTTAGCTATAATGATTAGAGTTTTTAACCCAGCTTATCCCGAAGGTATTATGTTAGCCGTTTTGTTTATGAATGTGATGGCTCCCATGATTGATCATTATGTTATTCAAAGTAGTGTAAAACGAAGATTAAATAGAATAAAAGATGGCATTTAACAAAGACAGCAATATTTTTACTTTTGTTTTTGCAATATCCATGTGTGTTTTAGTAGCAGGTGTATTGGCAGGAACATTTTCTATTTTACAAACCGATATTAAGTATAATCAATCTGCTAAAAATATGGTAGATCTTTTATCTGCAATAGAAGTCGATTCCTCAAGAGAAACGGCTGAAATAGACTTTGATAAATATATTACTGGTTTTGTAGTTTTAAATTCACAGGGTAATAAGATAGATTCTTTAAGTAATAAATCTTCTGCTTTATCAATTGATATTAAAAAACAATACAGAGATAAAACTATTAAATTAGAAGATAAAAAGTTTCCTCTATTTATAGCGGAAAAAGATAATCAAAGTTTTTATATAGCTCCTCTTATCGGAACTGGTTTATGGGGCCCTATATGGGGTTTTGTTTCTTTCAATGAAGATGGTAATACTGTAACTGGTGCTTCTTTTGATCATAAAAGCGAAACACCTGGTTTGGGAGCTGAGATAAGAGAAGATTTTTTTGAAAAGCAATTTATTGGTCAGAAAATTCTAGACTCTGAAGGAATTTTTGTTTCAATTGCGGTTATGAAAGGTGGTGCAAATATAGATAGTTATCATGAAGTAGATGGTATAACTGGTGGTACAATTACAAGTGATGGTGTCACAGATATGCTATATGAAAACTTGTCTATTTATTCAAAATATTTAAATAAATAAAAATGAAAGATAGTTTTTTTTCAAAAAAAAATAAACGTTTAATTACTGATCCATTTGATGGTCAAAATCCAATTACTGTTCAAGTATTAGGGATTTGTTCAGCACTTGCCATTACAGTTCAATTGCAACAAGCTCTAATTATGGCTCTATCTGTTGTAGTTGTTATGATATGTGGTAATATGATTGTTTCTCTTTTGAGAAATGTTATTCCTTCAAGGATTAGAATTATAGTTCAACTAGTAGTTGTTTCTGCATTGGTTGTTTTAGTTGATTTGGTATTGAAAGCTTTTTTACCTGATATGTCAGAAAAATTATCTGTCTTTGTTGGTTTAATTGTATCTAATTGTATTATAATGGGTAGACTTGAAGCCTTTGCTTTAGGAAATAAACTATGGCCATCATTCTTAGACGGTCTTGGTAATGCAATTGGTTATGGATGGATACTTTTAGCTGTCGCTTTTTTTAGNGAGTTTTTAGGTTCTGGTAAAATTTTTGGTTATCAAATTATTGGTCAATCTTTTTTTGATGCAGGATATTTAAATAATAATTTAATGATTTTACCTCCTATGGCTTTAATAGTAGTTGGTTTAATAATTTGGGTACAGAGATCAAGGAATAGAGAACTTATTGAAGAAAATTAATTATGGAAGATTTAGTTAATATATTTATTAAAGGGGTATTTATTGATAACATGATATTTGCTTACTTTTTAGGCATGTGTTCATACTTAGCTGTATCTAAAACAGTAGACACAGCTGTTGGATTAGGTGCTGCAGTTATTTTTGTTTTAGGTGTTACCGTTCCAATAAATTATTTATTAGAAAATTACTTACTAAAAGAGGGATCATTATCTTGGTTAGGCTCAGGTTATGAAAATTTAGATCTTTCTTATTTAAGTTTAATCATGTTTATTGCTGTTATTGCATCAATGGTACAATTAGTAGAGATGATAATTGAAAAGTTCTCACCTTCACTATATAGTTCTTTAGGAATATTTTTACCATTAATTGCTGTGAATTGTTCAATTTTAGGAGGTGCGCTTTTTATGCAGGAAAGACAATATTCTACAATTATTGAGGCAACATCTTTTGCGCTNGGTTCAGGAGTTGGATGGTTTTTGGCAATTGTTGCAATTGCTGCAATTAGAGAAAAGATTAGATATTCGAATGTTCCAGGTCCTTTAAGAGGTTTAGGAATTACATTTATTATTACAGGTTTAATGGGTTTAGGTTTCATGTGTTTTATGGGTATTAAAATTTAATTATGGGTACAATTTTTATTCCAATTATTTTCTTTTTGATTGTCATCTTATTTTTAGTGATAATTCTTCTATTTGCTAAATCAAAACTATCACCATCAGGAGCAGTTAAATTAACTATTAATGGTGAGAAGGAGATTGAAGTAAGCGCNGGAGATACAATATTGACAACTTTAGGTAATAATAAAGTTTTTCTACCATCCGCATGTGGTGGTGGGGGTACTTGTGCAATGTGTAAGTGTCAAGTAGTTTCGGGCGGTGGTGATATACTGCCGACAGAAAAACCTTACTTTTCTCGTAAAGAGATTCAAGATAATTGGAGATTAGGTTGTCAGGTTAAAATTAAGAATGATATGCAAATTAAAATTCCAGAAGAAATATTTGGAATTAAGCAGTGGAAAGCAAAGGTGGTTTCCAATTACAATGTAGCTTCCTTTATAAAAGAGTTTGTTGTTGAGTTACCTAAAGAAATGGATTATGAACCTGGTGGTTATATACAAATTGAAATTCCAAATTGTGAAGTAAAGTATAGTGATTTTGATATTTCTGCCCACCCAAAAGAGCACCCTGGGGAAAAGGATAAGTATAAATATGAATGGGATAAATTTAATTTATGGCCTTTAGTAATGAAAAATGATGAAGAGGTAATTCGCGCATATTCTATGGCAAGTTACCCTGCTGAAGGAAAAAGAATTATGCTTAATGTTCGTATTGCTACACCTCCTTGGGATAGAAATAAAAATGATTGGATGACTGTAAATCCTGGAGTTGCATCTTCATATATTTTTGGTTTAAAGCCCGGAGATGATGTGACCATATCAGGTCCGTATGGAGAATTTTTTATAAAAGATACAGATGCTGAAATGGTTTATATTGGAGGTGGTGCAGGTATGGCTCCATTAAGATCACATCTTTATCATTTATTTAAAACATTAAAATCTAAAAGAAAAGTGTCTTATTGGTATGGAGGAAGATCTAGAAGAGAATTGTTTTATATGGATCATTTTTATGAACTAGAAAAAAAGTTTAAGAACTTTAAATTTTACCCCGTTTTGTCAGAACCCTTAAAAGAAGATAATTGGGTAGAAAAGAAAAGTTTGCAAGATTCNAAAGGTGATGGNTTTTTGGGTTTTGTTCATCAAGCTTTTATTGATAATTATTTAAATAAACATGAGTCTCCAGAAGATATAGAATTTTATTTTTGTGGACCTCCTTTAATGAATCAAGCTGTTTTAAAGATGTGTGATGACTTTGGTATTCCAGATGAAAACGTTGCATTCGATGATTTCGGTGGTTAGGTTATTTTTTTTTCTAATTCTTTTTTTTTTTCTTGTTCAAAAAAAAAATCTTCTATTTCAGAAAATAATATTTTTAAAATACAAGGTTACACTCAGGGAACAACTTATAATATCAAGTATGTTTCTAATAATCAAAAAATAAAAAAAAATGAAATAGATAGTTTATTTAATATTATTGATTTATCAATGTCTTCTTATATTGAAGATTCAAACATTAGTTTGATAAATAATAATATCACAAATAAAGTAGATACTTTACTTCTTTATGTGCTAAAAANATCAAAAATTATATGTAGTAAAACTGATGGATCATTTGATGTAACTGTTGCCCCTTTAGTTAACTCTTATGGTTTTGGTCCTCAAAAAAAACCAGTTTTAACAGATGATATTTCATTAATTGTAGGTTGTGATAAATTTAAAATTAATAGAGATTTAATTTTTAAAGATAATAGTGTTCNAATTGATGTAAATGGTATAGCTCAGGGATATAGTGTAGATTTTATATCTAAATATTTTAGCTCAAAAGAAATTTTAAATTATATGATTGAGATTGGTGGTGAAGTTTACTGTTCGGGTAAAAAAAATAATGAAAATTGGATTTTAGGTATTTCAAANCCTTTAAAAAACCCTCATGATTATATATTTAAAGTTCCTTTAGAAAACAGAGCTTTAGCAACTTCTGGAACCACTAGAAAAATTAATTTAGATTCAAATNACACTCATATTATTAGTCCTCATACTTATGTTCCAATACAAAATAATTTATTAAGTGTTTCAGTAATTGCTGATAACTGTATGGATGCTGATGCTTATGCTACTGCATTTATGGAAATGGGTATAAAAAAATCGCTGGATTTTTTAGAAAAAAATGAAGATAATTTAGAAGTAATGTTTGTTTATTTAGATTCTTTATCAAATGATATGATGGAGTTTAGAACAGATGGTTTTATTGGAAAATAGTTATTCTTTTTTACATTTCTCATCTGGTTTTGCTCCACAAAATTGACAAGGTTCTTCTTTTTTTAAAAAAGGATTATTGCTCGAACAAGTTCCAGCAAATTCACCATTTTTTTTTAATAGTATTTTGATTGCTATTCCAGCTACACATAAAATAAGTAATATAATAGGTATAATTATTTTCATTTAAAAAATTTGAACCTCATTTTGAAGTTTAATTCCAAATTTAGCATTAATATCTAGAATAATTTTATTTGCTAGGTTATTAATTTCAATCCCAGTTGCATTACCGTGATTGATTAAAACTAAAGCTTGTTTATTATAAACACTGCAATTCTGTAGTTTTTTTTCTTTCCATCCGCATTTTTCAATTAACCACCCTGCAGAAATCTTGACCTTGTTATTCAGATCATAGTATTTAATTTCAGGAAAGTCTCTTTTAATCTCATTCAACTTATCTAGATTAATTATCGGGTTTTTAAAAAAACTTCCTGCGTTGCCAATTTTTTTTGGATCNGGTAATTTNCTTTTCCTTATTCTAGATACTGTTAATGCAATCTTCTTAAGAGATATCGGTTTATTTTCTTTTTTTAGTTCATTTTTTAAAATCTCATAATTTAAGTTAGGGCTACCATTTTTATTTAGAATAACTTGTATTTCAGAAATAAAAAAAATATTTTTTAGTTTTTTCTTAAAAATAGAATTTCTGTATTCAAATTCACACTGACTTTTATTTAATATTATTTTTTCTCCTGTCTTTATATTAAAGCCAGTTACATTTTTAATTACATCTTTTAATTCAGANCCATAAGCACCGATATTTTGTATTGGAGCCGCTCCAACAGTTCCGGGAATTAGAATTAAATTTTCTATTCCCCACAAATTATTTTTAATAGACCAATTAACAAAATCATTCCATATTACACCTGCTCCNACTCTAATTGTAACCTTTTGACTGTCTTCTTTAATTATATTAATTCCTTCGATTTGGTTGTATAATACAGCACCTTTTATGTTTTTAGTAAATAATATATTGCTTCCTCCTCCTANNATAAAATGATTGCATTTTGTTTTTTTTAAATACGATATAATTTCTTTAATATCATCATCTTTTTTTATATTGATAAAGTTTTCTGCAAAACACTGTACGCCGAATGAATTAAAATTTTTTAAAGATTTATTTTGTTGAATTATCATATTACTAATATACTAACGTTTTTAACTTTGTTAAAGTTTAAATTATTTTAAAATTTAATTTGTGATAAAAAAAAAAATAATTGTTTCTGTTACAACTGATCTCTATTCTGATCAAAGGGTTCATAAAACATGTTTATCTTTATCTAGATTTGGATATGATGTACTTGTGGTTGGAAGGTATTTGGGTAAAAATATTCTTTCAAAGCAAAATGAGCAAAAACAAAGACCGTATGATGTAAAAAGATTTCATCTATTTTTTAATAAAGGTTTTTTGTTTTATATGACCTATAATATAAGATTATTCTTTTTTTTGTTTTTCAATAAATTTGATATTCTTTTATCAAATGATTTGGATACACTCTTACCTAATTATATAATTTCTAAAATAAAAAGAAAATCGTTGGTGTATGATTCGCATGAACTTTTTACTGAAGTTCCCGAATTAAAAAATAGAAATTTTATTAAATCTTTTTGGTTGTTTATTGAAGGCATAGTTTTCCCAAAATTAAATTACATAATTACCGTAAGTAATAGTATTTCAGATTATTACAATAAAAAATATAAAAAAAAATTGATTGTTATTCGAAATGTACCAAATATCAAAAGTGACTATAAAAGTTTAAATAAAAATTATTTAGATAACATTATGCAAAAAATTAATTGTGTAAATGGTTATAAAATAATTTATCAGGGAAGTCTAAATAAAGATAGAGGGATTGAATTAATGATTGACTGTATGAGTTATGTTGAGGCAACTTTATTTATTGTTGGAGATGGTGATGTTAAAAAAGATCTAGAAAAAATGGTGATTTTAAAAAAAATGACTCAAAATGTGATTTTTTTAGGAAGAGTGCCTTTTTTTTATCTAAATAAAATTACATCTAAAATGGATTTAGGTCTTTCTTTTGAAGAAGACGCTTGTTTAGCCTACAAATTTGCTTTGCCTAACAAGATTTTTGATTATATCCATGCTGAAATAGCTGTTTTAGTAAGTGACTTACCCGAAATGAAAGCTTTAGTAAATAAATATAATCTAGGCCAAGTTTTAAAATCCAGAGCGCCCAAATTAGCATCCCAACAAATTATTAATATTTTGGAGAATAAATCTAATTATATTGATTCTGTTGTAAAAGCTAAAACAAAATTATGTTGGGAGAATGAAGAAAAAAAGCTAATTAGAATTTTTAAAAATTTTTAAATTTTTACAATAGAATCCTAATTTATAAAATTGAAAAAGTATTAAGCTTGGGTTTTTTGAAATTAAGTTTTTATAAAGAAATGTTTCTAATTTTGAAAAAATAAAAATCAAAATATAATTAATGTAGAAATAAGATAAAATTTTACTTATTTTAACGATTCTAATCTCATTCAAATCATATCTTTGTTCCAGTTCAATTAAATTTTTTATTGATTGTTCAGTTTTAATAATATAATTCTTATTTTTTTCTAAACCTGCATGTATTAAAGGATTGTCAATGAACTTAAATTTATATTTTTTTTGTTTTAGTTGGTAGTAAAAAATCGTGTCTTCATGTCCATATTTTTCAATTTTATTATCAAAATGTATTGTATTAAATATTTTTTTTTCAATTAAAAAATGGTGGGATGAAAACACTTTAATTTTTCTTTTTGATTCAACTTTTTTACCATATTTCCAGTGTAAAGAATTATCATTTTTTTTGTATTTAGTAGGGTATACTGTTTTTCCATAATATATAATGTTGGATTTTTTGGTGTTATTTACATATTTTAAAATATAATTTTTATTAACTATTTCAGAATCACAGTCAATAAATAAAAGCCAATTATATTTTGATTTTTCAGCTAATAAATTTCTTATTTTTGATCTTCCAATATTATTTTTATTTACTAAATAATAAACGTTCTTTAAATCTTTTAATTTTGAATTATTGAATGTTTTGCTCGACCCATCTTCTATACAAATAATTTCATATTTTATATTTAAAACTTTTGCTTGTTTATAAATATCTTTTACAAGCTTATATACATTAAAGTTATAACAAGGTATAAGAATAGATAACATTTTAATTAATTATTTCAGGGGAATTAAAAATGCTACTGTTATAGCAATAAAGTTTTTTTGCTGGAAAATTATCAATTAAGTACTTGTCATGGGATATCATTAAAATCGAAGTCCCCTCTTTACTTATATTTAATAATAGTTCCATTATTTCTTCTGATGTTTTGGGGTCTAGATTTCCTGTTGGTTCGTCAGCTAATATTAATTTAGGTTTATTTATTAGGGATCTTGCTATTGCAGCTCTTTGTTGTTCTCCCCCAGATAACTCATGTGGCATTTTATAACCTTTTGTAGACATTTTAACAGCATCCAGAACTTCATTTAGTCTGGTTTCCATCTTCTTTTTATTTTTCCAACCTGTAGCTCTCATAACAAATAGCATATTTTCGTTTATCGTTCTATCATTTAATAGTTGAAAGTCTTGAAAAATAACTCCTATTTTTCTTCTAATCTTAGGAATGTCTTTGTTTGATATTTTAGATAAATCGAAACCTACAATTTCTCCATGTCCTTTTTTTAATTTAATGTCACAATACAGTGTTTTAAATAAACTTGTTTTTCCACTACCTGTTTTACCAATTAAATAAACTAATTCTCCCTTTCCTATTTTAAAACTAACATTTTGTAAAATCAGTTTATTTGACTGGTATATAAAGCAATTTTCTAACTTTAATAAGTTAGTATCACTGTATATTTTTTTATTTTCTGAATCAGTGTTTAAATCAAACATTTTATTAGAAAATTAATTAATATTTAAAATAATTATTTGTTTTATAAGTATTATATAGTTGAAAACTAATTTCACATATTATTAATTAATATAAAATATTATTTAAATTAATTTCATCACTAACAATAATGAAAAGATACATATTTATATTTTATTTACTTATATGTAACGGTTTATTTTCTCAAGAAAATGAATTATATGATAAAGCATTGACGTGTTTTAAAATTGGCGACTATTATTGTGCGAAAAAAAAATTTAACAATCTTAAAATATCTTCAAATTACATAATTCAATCAAATGCTAATTTTTACTTGGCTGTGATTTCTGCTAAATTATATGAAAACAATACAAATATTTTATTTGAGAACTTTTTAAATGAATATTCTCAAAGTGAAAAGTATGATAATGCTTTAGCTTATTACTCTGATTATTTAATAAAAAAAAGAAATTATAAATCTGTTGTCACTTTATTAAATCAAGATGATTTAGATTTATTTTCTTTTGAAAATAAAATTCAATCCTATTTTAATAGAGCTTATGCTAATTTTATGTTGGGTAATATTGATCTAGCTGAAAAAGATTTTTTAATTGTTTTGAGCGATAAAAATTCTTCAAAATTTTACGATGCAGCTTTTTATTATGCTTGCATTTTGTTGGATAAGGATGATTTAAAGACTTCAAAAAAGTACTTTGAAATTATACAAGAAGCTGATATTTATGGTAATGAGTTGCCTTATTATTTATCTTATATAATGTTTAAAAACAAAGATTATCAATCTGTTATAGAATACTTATCTGAAAGAATTGATTATTCTAATCTTTATAATTATGAACAATTATTATTGCTTAATGCAAAATCTTATTTTGGATTAAAGGATTATTCTAATTCAGTTTATTTTTTTGAAAAATATAAGAATTTTTCACAAAAAATAAATGAAATAGAATTGTATGAATTAGGATTTTCTTATTATAAATTGGCTGATTATAATAGTGCTATTAATAATTTTAATAAAATTATTAATATGGATAATTATGTATCTCAGTATGCATATTATTATTTAGCAAACTCATATTTAGCAGTAGATAAAAAAATTGAAGCTGCTAATGCTTTCAAATCATCTTATGATAAGTTCAAAATAATTGAAAATGTTCTTAATGACTTAAGTAGTGCTCAATTAGCAGAAAGTGCATATTATAATTTTGCTTTATTGTGCTATGATTTAGAAAATAGTTTATTTGATCCAATTAGTATATTTAATGATTTTATTTTTCAATATCCTGATTCAGAGTATTTACCTTATGTATATTCTTATCTAAGTAATTTATATTTAAGCACTTCTGATTATGATAATGCTGTTACATTTTTAGAAAAGAATATTGACCAAAAAGGTGTTCCAGCTAAGGTTCAAAAAGTTTCTTTTATTAGAGGAAAGCAACTATTTAGCGATGAAGATTATGATAGTGCAATAAAATGTTTTAGAAAATCTATTTCTTATCCAGTTTCTGAAGAGCTTAAACAACAAGCTTCATTGTGTATTTCTGAAGCATTTTTTTTGAAAAATGAATTTAATAATTCAATAACTATTTTGAATGATTTATTACTTGGCGATATTGATAGTTCTTTAAAAGATAAAGTTTTTTATAATTTAGCTTATTCTCATAATTACCTAAGCAATTATGAGCAGTCAAATAATTACTTATTTAAATTATTGTCTAATATTTATACTGCACTTCCAGCTTCATTTAATAATAATTTGACTAATACTCAAATAGAGATATTAGAAAATAGTTTAAATGAATTAAAAAATAATTTAAGTGGTTATGAGGATATATTAGATATGATTGGTGACAATTATTTTCATTTAACAAATTATGATGAAGCAATTTCATATTATAACTTGTCTGTTGAGTGTAATTTTCCTAAATCAGATTATTCTCTTTATAAAATGGCCACGTGTTTAGGTATAACAAATAAATACAATGACAGAATATTGGTTTTAAATGAGATAGTAAATTCTTTTGAAGAATCTACATATTTTGATGAGTCTATGTATGAGTTGGGTTTAACATACATGATTACTAATGATTATGAATCATCAAAAAAAATATTTAAGAATATTGATGCTAATTATAATAATAGCCTTTTTATTAATGACTGTAAATTGAAACTAGCTATTTCTTATATGAAATTAGATAATAATGATTTATCTATACTTACTTTAAAGGATGTAATTTTTAGTGAAATTGTGCCAACTTCTTATAAACGTGATGCGTTGCAAATATTAAAAACAATTTATGAATCTAAT
>PAZG01000020.1 GCA_002715445.1 Flavobacteriales bacterium
TTTAGTACTTAGTCATAACAAAACTCTAGCTGCACAATTATTTAGTGAATTTAAACAATTCTTTCCAAATAATGCTATAGAATATTTTGTTTCATATTATGATTATTATCAACCAGAAGCATACCTTCCAATTTCAGGAAAGTACATCGAAAAAGATCTATCAATTAATAAAGAAATTGAAAAGTTACGTTTAAGTACTACATCAACCTTGTTATCTGGAAAAAAAGATGTTATTGTAATCTCTTCTGTATCATGTATTTATGGATTAGGTAATCCTGAAATCTTTAAAAATAAAAAAATACAACTCAGAAAAAATATAGATTTTTCTAGAGTTAATTTAATGAATAGTTTAATTGAAAGTATGTATCAAAGAAAAAANTATCATCTTGAACCTGGTGATTTTAAAGTAATTGGTGATTGCATAGAAATATTTCCTGCATATACTGATTTTATTTATAAAATACACTTTTGGGGAGACTCAATAGATCAAATAGAAAAACATAATTATAATGAAAATACAATTGAAAATATAGATAGTATTGATATATACCCAGCAAATATATTTATTGCAGATAATGATGACATTATTTTAAACGAAATTTCTAGAGATTTAAAAGAACAAATAAATTATTTTGAGAGTATTAATAAAAGTGAGGAAGCTAATAGAATAAAAGAGAGAACAGAGCTGGATATCGAAATGATAAAAGATCTTGGATATTGCTCAGGAATGGAAAATTACTCAAGATATTTTGATANAAGAAAAAAAGGAGAAAAACCATTTTGTTTATTTGATTATTTCCCAAATGACTTTTTATTTATTATNGATGAAAGTCATGTTACAATACCACAAATTAAAGGAATGTACGGNGGAGATCAGGCTCGAAAAANAAATTTAGTAGATTATGGATTTAGACTTCCTTCTGCTTTAGATAATAGACCCTTATCATTTAAAGAATTTGAAAATATAACNCCTAAAACAATTTACTTAAGCGCAACACCAGGAGATTATGAACTAAATATGTGCAATGGTATTATAGTTGAACAATTAATTAGACCTAGTGGTATTTTAGACCCATTAATTGAATTAAGACCATGTACAAATCAAGTCAATGACTTGATTGATGAAATAAAGAAAAGATTAATATATAAAGAACGTATTTTAATTACAACAATCACTAAAAAAATGGCAGAAAAACTAAGTGAATACCTAATTAGGAACAATATAAATTCTGCATATATTCATTCAGAAATTGATACAATCCAAAGGATAGATATAATGAATGATTTACGTTCTGGTAAATTTGACGTATTAGTTGGNGTAAATTTACTTAGAGAGGGTTTAGATTTTCCCGAAGTTTCTTTAGTAATTATTACCGATGCAGATAAAGAAGGATTTCTTAGATCATCTCGTTCATTGACGCAAATGATTGGAAGGGCAGCAAGAAACACTAAAGGAAAAGCAATTTTATATGCTGATAAAATTACTCAATCTATTCAAAAGACATTAAATGAAACCAACAGAAGAAGAAATAAACAACATAAATACAATATTGAAAATAATATAAAACCTAGAAACATAAAGAAAAAAAATTATCTAAATCTTTATGATAAAAAATCAGAAGTAAAAGAAACTTTAAAAACAAAAAATATTGATAAAAAAAGAGTTAAGTCTTTAAATAAAAAAGANATAAACAATGAAATTAGATTATCTAAAAAGTTAATGGAAAGCGCTGCAAAATCNCTCAATTTTGCAGATGCTATTTTNCATAGAGATAACCTTTCTATTTTACAACATGAATTAAAAAATAGAAAAAAATAAATANTTAAGGATTAAGTATTAAAGGTAATCCATCTTCAGCTCCACCAACTACTACAATTTTACTATTAGGAGATTCGGCAAGTTTAAGAGTTGCTTCAATTCCTTTATATCTAAGAATTTGGTTGTCTAAATTTCTTTTTAAAACCAAGTTTGCACTATCACGTCCCTCAGCTTCAATAATTAATCTTCTTTTCTCAGCTTCTGCACGACCAATTTTGTATTCATATTCAAGCTCCATTTGCTCTTCTTTAAGTTTGTTTTCAATTGCACTTTGTAATGTAGGAGGTAAAGTTAAATCTCTAATCAATACAGCATCTAAATTCAAATAATATTTTTCTTTTAAATTAGTTTTAAGCATTTCAAGAATTTGACCTTCAATAGCATCTCTAGCCGTTGAATATAATTCTTCCGGTAAGTATGTTCCAATAACCTCTCTTGTAACTGATTTTATTTCTGGAGCAATAACTTTGTCATGATAATTACTACCAATTTCTTCTTCAATATACCCTGCTTTCCCAGGCAAAGGTTGGTACCTATATGATAGCTCTAATTTAATAGTTAAACCATTTTCAGACAGCACTTCCATTTCACTCATCGCTTCTTGAATCCTAACATCATAATCAATTACATTATCCCAAGGTGCTTTAATGTGAAGACCCTGACCTTTAACATTTTCTTTATCAAGACCATTNCCTAAAGTATAAAAAACATAAGCTTCATGACCCGGGCNAACTGTATAAAAAAGTGCTTTATAAAAAACCACTGAAATTAGTAAGATAGTACCTAAAATTGCAAATATTGTTACTCGGCCTTTACTTTTAAAAAATTGTTCCATATTTAAATTATTTTAATTGTTGTTCAAGAATTTTTTGTTCTTGNTTTCTCTTCTTCAAAGCTAATAAATAATTAGCAGCTTTTTTATTATTTAAATTAATTGATTTTTTTATCCAATCAATAGCAAGAAGGATTTTTCCATTTGCTTCACAAGCTAGTGCCATATTGTAACAAGCTCTTCCTGCTATATGTTTATTTTCATGATTTACATATTTTTTCCATATTTCAGTTGCCCCTTCCCAATCATTTAGCTGAACTTTTTTTGAAGCATTTGTGAAAAAATAATTAGATTTATCATCTTTAATTTTAAAGCCTTTAATGCCTTTTAAATTTTTATAGTATTCCCTATCAATAATAATGTAATTAGGTGAGATCCTTAAATAAAATTGTTCTCCTGAGAAAAAAGCGGCATCAGAAACAGCACTATGTAAAGAGGGTAATTTTTTTTTTTTGCAGAAAGAAATGAATTACCAACACTTTCAATTTTTTTACGATCTATAAAGCGTTTTTCATCAATGATTTTTTGGTTTAAAATATCATAAACTCTCCAACCAGCTTGAACTTCAATATCTAATGCGACTTTATTTTTTGGTATTTTTACCCACTTACCATTTTTTTTAACCCTTTGAGTTATTAAACCTAAATCAATAAAAGAAGAAGAAGAATCAAATGTCTCCAAGATAATTAATGCATCAACATCATAATCTTTAGTGATTTTTTGAATTTTTTTCCATTTTAATGGGGGGGGGAACTCTGATGTGCCAGTTCCTTTTAAAATTGTAGAATTATTTTCAATTAATAAAAACCTAGGTGAATTATTTAAAGATTTTTCTAGTGCAAGCACGCACTTTTCAGCCCCATGGGAATCTAATCCAATTGTCTCTCCTGATAATAAGCCATCAAGTATATTTTCTGCTTGATTACCTTTTGATGGAGCACTCCTGTCAAATACCATAAATTTATTTATATGATCTGGTATAGTAATATCGGCAGGTTGAATTGCAGAAAACTTAACNGATGATACAGAACATGAGTTTAAAAGAAATATCAATGAAATTAATAGTGATAAATAAATTTTCATATTAGTAANTAAAATATTTTTTTCTTAAAATCCACTCCAAAAATAATAAAAACAAAATAATCAAAAGAAAAAGAAAAAAATCAAATATAGATGTATAGGAATATTCATATTTATCATTTTTTTGATTGTTTTTTAATTTATTTAAGTATTTTGAAAGTTCATTTATTTGATTTAATTTATAAGTATTTCCTGCAAAATTTTCAGATATATTAAACAAAAGTTTATGATCTGCAGTCAGAATTTGTTCTTCAAAAAAAACAGGTTTAACTAAAAAAGAACCTCTTTTTGGAGCAAAAAAATAATCTCCTAAATTTGCAACAACTTCAAACTCATATTCACCAGGATCTAATACACCAAGATCTAAAAAATAATCTTTTTCTATACAAGTAAATTTATAATTANAAGAATTTCCGTCTTTTTTTAGAACAAAATCTATGTTTCCTTCAAAAGATTTTTCTAAATTCTCATCATATAATTCTGAACTGAATATTAAAGATTCACCATAAAAACTAACTGAGGGAAAATTTAATCTAAACCTATCCTGATTATCATTAATAAGCAAATTTTTTACGATTTTAAAAATAAATTCATCAAATAAATTATGATTTTTATTATTAAGGTAATTAAACAATTTCCATCTCCATATACCCTCTCCGTTTAACATTGCATATTTTTCGTTATTATCTTGTGTTCCAAAAAACATTAAAGGAAAGTCTTGACTTATTTTTGATTTTTCATTAATTAAAACATGCACTGGAGAGGTGAATGTAATTGATTTATTAGAGTTTAATAATGGGGGAGAAGATTTTATCATTTCATTAATTAAATTACTTAATGTAAATTTTTTAAATGATAGATTAGATTCAGCTAAAACTTCTTTAAATGAATTATAAGATAATGAGTTGTTAAATTGTAATCCTAATTCAAAATCATTAATTAAATCAAAATCTGTATTAGGACCATTAATANACCATATAGGTAAATTATATTTAAATATATTAAATGATAACCTATTGTCATCAGGTATTTGATGAAGAATTAATAAATCTGGATCAAAGTCAGTAAATTCTTCATCAGAAAAATTCATTANAGACATTGAATTAACATTATATTCTTCATCTTTCTTAATTGAATTTACTATTGATGAAATATCAGGATGNGGACATGAGTACAAGACTAAAATATTCTTTTTTTTCTCAGATAAATTTATATAAAAAGTACCAAGATTATTATTAATATTTTTTTCATCAATTGTGTCAGATAATAATTTTAATTGAACATCAAATTNATTTAACCCCTCTTTATTAGAGGAAACATAAAATTTAACTGATTTCACAAAATTATTATCATCAATTAAAAGATAATCNTCAAAAAATATCTTTTTTGAATTAGAACTAATTATTTTAATCTTTTCTCCTTTTAAATAATCTGCTTTTATAATAACTTCTACGGGCAAATCATTACCAGGAAAACCCAGTTCATTNTTATTTATTGATAAAATAGAAAGATCTTTAATTATACTAGTATCTCCTAAAGCAAGACAATTTATAGGTGCATTTAAGTTATAAGAAGAATATATTGGATTTAATCCTTGATTGTATATTCCATCAGATAAAATAACAAAAGAAAGAATATTATTATCTGAGTATATATTTTCTGCATAGTTTAAAACATCACTTATGTTTGTGCTTTTATCTTCAAAATTAAGTTTACCTTCTCTAACTTCGTCCCCAAATAGCAAAAAATCAACTTCAATTTCTGTACTAAAAGATTTAACTAAAGAGTCAATGATTTCTTTGTACTCGTTCTTATAAAATATAGAGTCATTATTACTTATTAGAGAACTACTATTATCTTGAAAAAAAACAATTAATTGATTCTCGATTATTTTTTTTTGTTTTTTAAAGAATGGATTTAATATTAATAAAAAAATTATCGAAAGACTTAAAAACCTTAAAAANAACATGCAAAAAATAATTTTTTTTGAAATGCCTTTATTTTTTTCTTTTTCTTTAAAAAAATAGAGAAAAAAACTAATTAAAAAACTAANAAGAATAATTAAAATAATATTATTTAGTGATATCCCAGATGTACTAAAAAAATCCATTTCTTAGGTTAATAATCCCCCACAAACATTTATAACCTGACCTGTTACATAGGAAGATAAATCTGATGCTAAAAATAAACAAACATTACTGACATCTTCTCCTTCACCTCCTCTTTTTAAAGGAATAGAGTTTTTCCATAAATCAATGGTTTTTTCATCTAATTTATCAGTCATTTCTGTTTGAATAAAGCCAGGAGCAATAGCATTACATCTAATATTTCTTGAACCTAACTCTAGAGCAATAGATTTAGTAAAACCAATAATTCCAGCTTTTGAAGCAGAGTAATTTGATTGACCTGCATTNCCTTTTACACCAACAATAGAACTTAAATTAATTATTGAACCTGATCTTTGCTTTAACATAATTCTTTGAACAGATTTTGTCATATTAAAAACTGATTTCATATTTACAGAAACTACTTTATCAAAGTCTTCCTCTGTCATTCTCATAAGTAATCCATCTTTAGTAATACCAGCATTATTTACCAAAATATCAATTTTAGTATATTTTTTTGTTATGTNTTCAATTAAATTTTGAGAGGAATTATAATCACTAGCATCNGACATAATACCTTCACATTTGACACCAAATTTACATAATTCGTCTTGNAAAGATTCTGCTTTTTCTTTTGAAGAGCGATAAGTAAAAATTATATCCGAACCTTGTTCAGCAAATTTCAAACAAATTGAACGACCAATCCCCCTTGATCCCCCTGTAACAACAGATACTTTTCCTTTTAATAAGCTCATAAATTTAAGATTTTAAGACATTTGCAGTAGTTACACCAAGATCAGCAGGAGACTGTACAACATGTATACCACAATCTTTCATAATTTTCATTTTTGCTTGTGCTGTTTCTTCAGCTCCTCCAATAATTGCACCAGCATGGCCCATTTTTCTTCCAGGAGGAGCGGTTTGTCCAGCAATAAAACCAATTACAGGTTTTGTNGCATTCTCTTTAATCCAATAAGCTGCCTCAGTTTCCATTTCTCCTCCAATTTCTCCNATCATTACAATTGCATCTGTATCATTATCATTCATAAATAATTTAACAGCATCTGAAATTGTTGTACCTAAAATAGGATCACCNCCNATACCAATACAGGTAGATTGACCAAGTCCAACTTTAGTTAATTGATCTACAGCTTCATAAGTTAAAGTACCGGATCTTGAAACTACTCCGACCCTACCTTCTTTATGAATAAAGCCTGGCATAATACCAATTTTAGCTTCATTTGGCGTAATTATACCTGGACAATTTGGACCAATTAAANTAGAATTACTATTAGATAACTTGCTTTTAACTTCAATCATATCCTTAACAGGTATACCTTCAGTTATNCATACAATGACTTCCATNTCAGCTTCAATNGATTCAATAATTGCTGAGGCTGCNAACNTAGGGGGAACAAATATTATGGATACATTAGCACCTAATTCATTACAGGCCTCNGATACTTTGTTGAAAACAGGTACCTCTAAATGTGTTGTACCCCCTTTTCCAGGAGTTACACCACCTACAACATTTGAACCATAATCTATCATTTGCTGGGTATGAAAGGAACCCTCTTTACCAGTTATTCCCTGAACAATTATTTTCGAATTTTTTCCTACTAAAACACTCATTCTTATTGATTTACTATTTATTTAAAGTTAAATTTTTATTATTTGATTGACAAACATAGAAAATAAATTGTCTTAAAATAAGTACTTTTGTGATGAATATTAACAAATGATATACACACAAGAAAATACTATATGTTCAATCTCTACTAAAAAAGGAGAAGGAGCTATTGCTATTATTAGGATTTCTGGCAACAAAACAATTAATATATGTCATAAAATATTTAAAAGTAAAAAAATTAAAAACTTAAAAGATTATAAATCAAACAAAGTTTATTTTGGTAAAATTAAAAAAAATGACATTGTAATTGATGAAGTTTTACTTTCTTATTTTAAAGCCCCAAAATCATATACAGGGGAAGATGTTATAGAAATTTCTTGCCACGGATCAGAGTTTATTCAAAACTCTATAATTCAATTATTAATTCAAAATGGATGTAAACTAGCTCAAAGAGGAGAGTTTACTTTCAGGGCTTTTGTAAATGGTAAATTAGACTTATCTCAAGCTGAAGCAGTTGCTAGTTTAATTAGTTCTAAAAATGAAAAAAGCCACAACTTAGCAATGAAACAAATGAGAGGAGGGTATTCTGAACAAATAAAATCATTAAGACAAAGATTAATTAAGTTTGGAGCACTAATTGAACTCGAATTAGATTTTAGTACGGAAGATGTAGAATTTGCAAATAGAGAGGAATTACTTGAACTAATTTCTTTAATGAAAAATAAAATCAATCCTTTAATTAATTCATTTAAATATGGAAATGCAATTAAAAATGGAATCCCTATTGCAATAGTTGGCCCACCTAACTCAGGAAAATCAACTCTTTTAAATAAAATCATTAATGAAGAAAGAGCAATTGTTTCAAATATAAAGGGAACAACAAGAGATGTTATTGAAGAAACATTTACCATTGAGGGATTTCAATTTAGATTTATTGACACAGCGGGCTTGAGAGAAACAAATGATAAAATAGAAAAAATTGGAATTAAAAAAACACATCAAAAAATAGAAGAAGCTGCTATTATAATTTATGTCATTGATATTAATGATTTTAACTATGAACAAATTCATGAAAATATTCTAAGTTTTTCAAAAAAGAAAATTGAATATATTTTATTAGCAAATAAAATTGATATATCAACTAAAAAAGTTTATATCAAAAATTTTCATAACGAAGTCATTTATTGTTCTATATTAAACAATGAAGGTTTAGATCAAATTCAATCCAGAATTTTACAAAAAATAAAAAAATGGGAAAATATCAATAATGACTTAGTTATTACTAATCAAAGGCATTATGAAGCTTTAATAAATACATTAGATAGTATCGAAGCTGTTAATAGGGCTATTTCATCAAATATTTCTGGTGAACTATTAGCAATTGATATAAAAGAAGCTCTTCAATATTTAGGTGAAATAACGGGTGAAATAACAAATGAACATCTTTTAGATTCTATATTTAAAGATTTTTGTATTGGAAAATAATATAATCATATGAAACATATAAAATTTTTATTTAGCTTTTTTCTATTCTTTTTTTATTCTCATGGACAAATAGATTATCCATTAACTAAAAAAAATATTGTAATAGATACTTATTTTGATTTTAATATAGAAGATCCTTATAGATGGTTAGAAGATGATACTTCTTCTGAAGTAAAAGAATGGATTAATAAACAAAATGAACTTACCTTTTCATATTTAGATCAAATTCCGGTGAGAAAAAATTTAAAAAAAAGATTAAAAGAGTTGTGGAATTATGAAAAAATTGGAACTCCTTTTAAAGAAGGAAAATATACTTACTACTATAAGAATAATGGATTACAAAATCAATATGTTTTATACCGAAAAAATGATAAAGAAAATGAAGAGGTATTTATTGACCCAAATAAATTTTCTAAAGATGGGACCATTTCTTTAGCTGGAATATCTTTTTCAGAAGATGGTAGCTTATTAGCATACTCAATATCAGAGGGTGGATCCGATTGGAGAAAAGTAATTGTTATAGAAACCGAAAATAAAAATATTATAGGTGACACTCTTTTAGATATAAAATTTTCTGGAATAAATTGGGATGGAAATAAAGGATTCTACTACTCTACTTATGAAAAACCAAAAAATTCTGTATTATCTGAAAAAACTGACAGACATAAATTATTTTATCATAAACTAAACACCTCTCAAAAAAATGATAAAGTCATTTTTGGTGAAAAAGAAAAATTTAGATATATAAGTGGTTATATAACAAAAGATCTAAATTATTTGGTTATTAGCGCATCTAATGAAACTTCAGGTAACAATCTATACATTAAAGATTTAAAAAAAGAAAATGCAAAACTTGTTCAAATAACATATAACTTCGAAAGTAATAGCTATATATCGCATAATATAGGAAATAAATTATATATCCACACTAATCTAAATGCTCCAAATAATCGACTAATAACTGTAAATGCCGAAAATCCTAATGTAGACAATTGGATTGATTTTATTCCCGAAACTAAAAACGTATTAAGTGTATCTAAAGGTGGGGGATATTTTTTCGCAAAGTATTTTGTTGATGCAAACTCCAAAATATTACAATATAATTACGAAGGTAAACTTATCAGAGAGGTCAAATTCAACGGAAAAGGAAATGTTAATGGATTTTCAGGTAAAGAAGAAGAATTAGAAATTTTTTATAATTTTAGTAATTACATCACTCCCAGGTCTTCATTTAAATACAATGTAAAAACTGGAGAATCTGAATTATATTGGGCACCAAATATTAATTTTGACTCAAAAGATTTTATCTCAGAACAACATTTTTTTACTTCAAATGATGGCACTAAAGTTCCAATTAGTATTATGTATAAAAAGGGATTAGAATTAAATGGGGCCAACCCCACAATTCTATATGGTTATGGAGGATTTAATATTTCTTTAAAACCTTCTTTTTCAGTAATAAACGCTGTATGGCTAGAACAAGGTGGAATTTATGCAGTTGCAAATCTTAGAGGGGGAGGTGAATATGGAAAAGAATGGCATGATGCCGGAACAAAAATGCAAAAACAAAATGTATTTGATGACTTTATTTCTGCAGCAGAATTTTTAATACAAAATAAATATACAAGCTCTAATCATTTAGCAATTAATGGAAGATCAAACGGAGGTCTTCTTGTGGGAGCATGTATGACTCAAAGACCAGAATTATTTAAAGTCGCAATACCAGCGGTAGGTGTATTGGATATGCTTAGATATCACACATTTACATCAGGAGCTGGCTGGGCATATGATTACGGAACTTCTGAACAAAGTAAAGAAATGTTCGAATATTTATATAATTATTCACCTGTTCACAATGTGAAGGAAGAAGTAGAATATCCTGCAACCTTGATTTTAACTGGTGATCATGATGATAGAGTTGTCCCTTCTCACAGTTTTAAATTTGCAGCACAATTACAGAGTAAACAAATTGGTGAAAACCCAACGTTAATAAGAATTGAAACTAATGCAGGACATGGGGCTGGAACTCCCGTAGACAAGAGAATAGAAGAAGCTGTTGATGTTATTGGTTTTATTTTATTTAATATATTTAAATAAAATTTAACGCAAAATAGTAAATAAATGAATAGATTAATTAGGTTAACATCTGTTATAGCAATAATAATAGGTCTAAGTTTTATAATGGATTCCAATGAGAAAAATATAACTGATTCCAGTAATACTAATCCATTCTTCACTGATTGGAATACACCATTTGAAATACCTCCATTTCTACAAATCAATGATGACCATTATATGCCTGCATTTGAAAAAGGAATGGAAGAAAATTTAAATGAAATTGAAAAAATTATAAATAACTCGGAAATACCTACATTTTCAAATACAATTGAGGAATTAGAAAGATCAGGTAAGTTACTTTCAAAAGTTCAAAGAGTTTTTTATAATTTATCAAGCTCAAATACGAATCCAAAAATTCAAGAGTTACAACTAGAGTTAAGCCCGATTTTATCTACCCATTACGATAAAATTATTTTAAATCAAAAACTATTTACTCGAATAGATTATTTATGGAAAGATAGAGAGAATTTAGAACTAACCACAGAGCAACTTAAACTTTTAGAAGATACCCACAAACAATTTGTTCGTAGTGGTGCTCTTTTAAACGATGATGAAAAATTAAAAATTAGTGAGATAAACTCTAAAATATCTGAACTTACAACGACTTTTGGTCAGAATCTATTATCNGAAACAAATGATTTTGAACTCATTTTAAATAAAGGNGATTTAGATGGATTATCAGAAGATGTTATTTTAGCTGCATTTGAATCAGCAAAACAAAAAATGGATTTAGCTGAGACAAAGAAAGAAAAGAANAAATACAAAAACAAATATGTATTTACACCACATCGAACTAGTATGTATCCATTNCTTACTGAATCAACTCGNAGAGACTTAAGAGAAATTTTATATAATAGTTATATAATGCGTGGAGACAATAATAACGAAAATGATAACAAAGATATTACCGTTCAAATTGCTAAATTAAGAGCAGAAAAAGCAAATTTAATGGGTTATGAAACTCATGCGCATTTTGTTTTAGAAGAAAGAATGCTTAAAAGCCCTGAAGAAGTTTACGATTTATTAATCCAATTATGGAATCCTGCTCTNAAGAGAGCAAAGCTAGAAGTTAAAGATATGCAGAAGGTCATTTACGAAGAAGGCCATGACTTTAAATTAGCAGCTTGGGACTGGTGGCACTACTCTGAAAAAGTACGTAAAGAAAAATATGATTTAGATGAATCTGCTATAAAACCATATTTATCACTAGATAACGCACTAAATGGAGTTTTTACTACTGTTAATAAATTGTGGGGGATAACATTTACTGAAATTTTAGATATTGATTCTTATCATCCTGATGCACGTATTTGGGAAGTAAAAGATGAAGATGGTAGCCACCTTGGTATTTTTATTGGAGATTATTATACTCGATCAAATAAACGTGGAGGCGCATGGATGAGTAGTTTTAAGTCTCAATCAAATTTAGATGGAAGGGAGCGTCCTATTGTGGTAAATGTATGTAATTTTCCTGCTCCAGTTGGTGACAAACCATCTTTGTTAAGCTTTGAAAATCTGACCACCTTATTTCACGAATTTGGACACGCTATGCACGGTATTTTGACNGATGTAACATACGAAAGTATGTCCGGAACATCTGGCCCCAGAGATTTTACAGAATTTCCCGCACAAATACTAGAACACTGGGCAAGCGAACCTCAAATATTGAGGTCNTTCGCAACTCATTATGAAACTGGTGAAACAATTCCTGATGAATTAATTAGAAAAATTTTGAAAGCTTCTAAATTTAATCAAGGTTTTACTAATACTGAGTATCTTGCCGCGTCCCTTCTTGATATGGATTGGCACACAATTTCTGCCAATGAAAATATAAAAAATGGTAATGAGTTTGAAGAAAATGCTCTCGAAAAATACGGATTAATTGAAGAAATAGCTCCTAGATATAGAAGTACATACTTTGCACATATTTTTTCAGGGGGATATTCATCTGGATACTACAGTTACGTTCATTCAGCGGTTCTCGACTCTGATGGTTTTGAAGCATTTAAAGAGTCTGGCGATGTCTTTAATTTAGAGCTTGCCAGTAAATTGAGAGAGCATGTATATGAAAAAGGNTCAACAGAAGAAGCAATGGATTTATATGTAAAATTTCGTGGAAGAAAACCTATTATTGAACCTCTGTTAAAAGTAAGAGGACTAAAGNAATAATTAATAATATCTAAAATTAAATATTTTTCTTTTTTATACTATAAGCTATATTTATGAGCTATTTTAGAATAATTGTCTTTAATATATTTCTATTTTTAAATCTATCTCTTTACGCTCATAATCCTGAAAATTTTATTATTGCTGANATTGAACAAGGGCAAATAAACTTCGAAAATGAGCAAATAGCCGAAGAATACAATTCTGCACTAAAAAGACAACGTATACGTCGTTTATCAGCAATGTCTTGGGAAAAAAAATTTTCAATATTTATAAAATCTGGTTTTGATCATATTATNCCTAAAGGTTTTGATCATATTATCTTTATTTTAGGACTATTTTTTTCATTTATACATTTTAGATCTTTATTATTACAAGTATCAGTATTTACTATTGCACATAGTATTACTTTAATACTTGCTGCTCTGAATATAATTAAAATTGATGGATCTATAGTNGAACCCCTTATTGCACTATCTATAGTTTGGATAGCAATAGAAAACTGTGTCTTTAAAAGACTAAGTAAATGGAGATATTTTATTGTCTTTTGCTTTGGTTTACTTCACGGACTTGGTTTCGCATCAGTTTTAAGTGAATATGGAATTCCAAAAGATAATTTTATTTCATCATTGTTAGCATTTAATATTGGAGTCGAATTTGGTCAAATCTTTGTGTTAATTATTACTTTTATCTTACTCAAACTTATTTTGAATAAAAGCTCTAGAATTGAAAGGATTAAAATACCTGCATCAATTATAATAGGTTTAATTGGTTTATTTTGGTTTATAGAAAGAATAATTAATTTGTAAAATAATTTGTTTTTTTTTTTGTTATAACTTATAATTAATAAACTAATTTAAAAATGAAAAACATAATCATATCATTACTCATTATCTTTATTTCTTTTCTTATAATTAAAAAAAAGGACAATACTCAGTCAAAAGATCCTATTAATAATGTGACCTTCAAAGAAAATACTTATACTACAAAAGATCCTATTGAGTATGTTAATTATAATTCTTCAATAGTAGATTTTAGATATGCTGCAGATAAAGGTACTAAATCAGTAGTGCATGTTACTGCTATAAAAGAAGAGATGAAGGAATATGTATACTTTGATCATTTTTTTGGTTTTTATGACTATTATCAAGTTCCAAATCATGAATATACTTCAGGATCAGGTGTTATTGTAAGTGATGATGGTTTCATTATTACAAATAATCATGTTATTAATGGATTTGATGAGGTATCTGTTTCTTTATATAATGGTGAAGAATATTTAGCAAAAGTTATAGCTACTGACCCATCAACAGATTTAGCGTTACTGAAAATTAAGAACAAAAATTTAAACTATTTAAATTTTGCAAACTCTGACAAAGTAGATATTGGAGAGTGGGTATTAGCAATTGGAAATCCACTAAACCTAAATTCAACGGTTACATCTGGAATTGTAAGTGCAAAAGCAAGAAATATAAATGTTCTTCAACAAGAATATGCTATTGAATCCTTTATTCAAACTGATGCTGCGGTTAATCCTGGTAATAGTGGTGGTGCATTAGTTAATTTAAAAGGTGAATTAATTGGAATTAATACGGCTATTGCGAGTACCACTGGTGCTTATTCTGGCTATTCATTTGCTATACCTTCTAATATTGTAAATAAAGTTTATAACGATTTACTTAATTATGGAATAGTTCAACGTGCTTTTCTTGGAATTTACATACAAGAAATGAATCAAAAATTAGCAAATGAGCTTCAGATAAATTATAATCCGGGTATTTATGTAAATGGTTATACAGCAAATAGTAATGCTGAATCTGCAGGTATTCAAAAAGGGGATATTATAACAAAAGTTGATCAAGTTGTAGTAACAAGTATTTCTCAATTACAAGAAGAACTCATGAAAAAAAGCCCAGGAATGGATGTTGTTATTTCTGTTCTAAGAAAAAATGACATCAAAGAATTTAATGTTAAATTAACAAACAAAGATGGAGGGACAGATATAATTAAAAAAAGTTAATTTTTATTAAAATAAAAATTGTTATATCTAAATATAACCAATGTTAGAATCAAGAGTTATTTTACTTTTACAAAAAGATCCAGTTCCAAAAGCTATTTCGATTCCATCCTCATTATAAAGAGATGATTCAGCATGAAAAATATTTTTTGATTTAAATTTTAAATTACCTTTAGCTAATAATTTACCAGTAGATGCAGGTTTAATTAAATGAATATTAAATGATGTTGTTAAACAAAAATAATCAGTAACAACAGAGTTTACAGACCAAAATGCAGCATCATCTAATAGTTTGAAATAAATAGAACCATGAATTGCGCCCAATGCATGAAAATATTTTTTAGATATTATTAGTCCAACTTCAGAATAACCCTCTTCAATTTTTACTGTTGTTGTTGAATATATATCTGTATTTATGTTAGCATTTAGATACATATTTTTTAATTTTTTATAATGACTAATATTGTCTCTCATATCAATAAAATTTTAATTAGAAAACCAGCTATGGTTTCCAAATTGATTTTTAGTAACTTTTTTATTTTCTTTAATATAATAAATCAAACCTTTACTAATATTTTTCAAATAATTATTCAAATTAGGTTTAACAAAGAAAAAAAATGGAAAAAAGTTTAACCATTTAGAATTCGTATTAAAAATATATGGGAAAATAGAAATTGTTAATATACTATAGTTACCACTTTGCTTTATTCTCCATTTAACAAATGATTGATTATATTTTTCTTGTTTTATAAAGAGATCGTAACCAACATTGTTAATCCACTTAACAAAATTTCTTTTATATATATGACCATTATAATAATGTATTTCGTCAAGAGACCCTAACCCAGGCCATTTAAAAATTTTATTTTTATTACAAAAGGGATGGAAATTTTCTAAGTTTTTTGGTGAAGAAATAATTGACCATAATTCAGAAGAAGAAATTGGTAATTTAGTACTGTAACTAACATTCCAATTATAATGTTTTTCATCCATATTATAAATTTAATAAATCATTAACAAGTTTGGGGACAGCTTGAGTTGCATTTTCAGAAATAACTTCCACATTATCAAAAAAAACAGGATTTTTATCTATTAAAATAATTCTTTCAGAATTTACTGCATAATCAATTAATGATGCAGCAGGATAAACATTTAATGAAGTACCTATTATTATAAATATTTGAGCTTGCTTAACAAGATTAATAGCAATTTCCATATTAGGAACTTCCTCTCCAAACCATACTACATTAGGTCGCAACTGACCTCCTTTATCACAAAGGTCACCTAAGTTAAGATCTGTTCCATGTATGGGATAAACTTTCCCATCAATAATGCTTTTTGACTCTGTTAAAACTCCATGTAAATGTAAAACGTTATTCACACCGCTTCTTTCATGAAGATTATCTACATTTTGAGTAATAATAGATAAATTATATTTTTCTTGAAGTTTAACTAAAGAAATATGAGCAGGATTAGGCTGGCATTTGAGTAATTGTGTTCTTCTTTGGTTATAAAAATCCATTACTAAAGATGGATTATTCTTAAAAGCCTCGGGAGTTGCTACATCTTCAATTTTATATTTTTCCCATATTCCACCTGAATCTCTAAAAGTACCAAGACCACTTTCTGCACTAATTCCAGCACCAGAAAAAACAACAATTTTTTTCATAAATTTTTATATCCAATCTAATTTTTTAATTGTCATTTTATCTACTTTATTTCCTGTATGTAAAGTACTTTTTGGTTCAAATAATAAATTAAAAACAAGGTCTCCATTTGTCCTAGGCCTATGCTCTACTCCTTTAGGGATAATAATGATTTCTCCTTCTTTGACTTCAACTGTATTATGATTTCTGAAATCAATTAAAAGAGTGCCTTTAAAAACCATAAATAACTCATCTTCATCCTCATGAGTGTGCCATACAAAATTATCTTTTAATTTACATAGTTTAACATACTGATTATTTAATTCTCCTATAATCTTAGGGGTCCATTGTTCTTCAAATAA
>PAZG01000021.1 GCA_002715445.1 Flavobacteriales bacterium
CAACATTCATGGTTGAAATGAATGAGACAGCAAGTATATTAAATAATTTGACTAAAAGAAGTTTGATACTTCTAGATGAGATTGGTCGAGGAACAAGTACATTTGATGGTGTTTCATTAGCTTGGGCTATTGCTGAGTATTTACACGAATGTGGTTTAAATCCCAAAACTCTTTTTGCTACACATTATCATGAACTAAACAAAATGTCAGAACAATTCAAAAGAATAAAAAATTTCAATGTTTCTGTAAAAGAAATTAATAATGAGATTGTATTCCTAAGAAAATTACTTTCTGGCGGTGTTGAACACAGTTTTGGAATCCACGTGGCTAGAATGGCAGGTATGCCAAAATCAATATTGACTCGCGCAAAAGAAATTTTAACGACCTTGGAGTCCTCAAGAACATCTACAAAGATAACCGCAAAAAAAGATCAGTACCAACTGAGTTTTATTCAGCTTGATGACCCCATAATTGATGAAATAAAAGTAGAATTATCAAATATCGATATAAATAATTTAACTCCGGTAGAAGCTTTGATGAAGCTCAATGATATTAAAAGAAAGATAGGTTTAGGCAAGTGATTTTAAGGATTATTTTCAACTAAAAAAAAAAGTCATTATATTTGACGTCGCTTTTAAGCGAGTGTAGCTCAGGGGTAGAGCATCACCTTGCCAAGGTGAGGGTCGAGGGTTCAAATCCCTTCACTCGCTCAATTTTCTTGCCCAGGTGGTGGAATTGGTAGACACGCNGGACTTAAAATCCNGTGGGCAGTAATGTCCGTGCGGGTTCAAGTCCCGCCCTGGGTACTCAGATTAAGAAATTCAGTAAAATGAAAAATCTGATATTTATATATTTTATTACAATTTTTACATTTTCTCAGAACTGTTTATATGATTATGTTGTTAAGGAAAAGTGTAATGGGACGGCTTATTATTATGAAGCATACAAGCACACCTATGAAACTTACCTTAAAAGAGGTGCAAAAAATTTTTCGGAAACATATTATATACCTGTTGTTTTTCATGTTGTATGGAATCAAGAATCTCAAAATATTCCAGATTATGTTTTAGAATCNCAAATAGATGTTTTGAATGAAGATTATAGAAGATTAAATGAAAATTCATCTGAAACTAGAGAAGAGTTTCTAGAGTTTGCAGGTGATGCAAATATTGAATTCTTTTTAGCAAATATTGATCCAGATGGAAATCCAACATCTGGTATTATTAGAACTTATACAGAAAGGGAGGAGTTTTTAATGTTTGATGATGTTTTTTCTAACGAGATTACTCTAGATGAAGTTAAGTTCTCATCATCCGATGGATCTGATGCGTGGGATACAAATAGATATTTAAATATATGGATTTGTAATATAGGTGTTTTAGATATTTTTGGTTTAGAACTTGGTCAAGTTTATGGTTATGCTTATCCTCCTGTAAATATTGAAGAGGCATTATCAACACTNGAAGAATCAACTGTACCTGATTGGCCTGTTGATATGTTAANTAATGANTCAGCTGTTCAAGGTGTCGTTCTTCACTATACTGCAGTTGGTAGAAATAATCCTTCTGCTGATGAAGATGGAATGACTGAAAATAATTTAGGTAGAACAGCTGTTCATGAAGTAGGTCATTATTTAGGACTAAGGCATATTTGGGGAGATGCTGTAGCTTTTTTTGGAGATGATGGATGTACTGTNGACGATGGAATACTAGATACTCCAAATGCGTCTGATCAAGCTGGTTATATATGTGATTTTAATAAAAACACATGTTTAGGTGACGACTTTGGTTCAATCGATGATTTACCTGATATGGTAGAAAATTATATGGACTATAGCCCAGGTGCTTGTCAAAATTTATTTACTAATGGTCAAATAAATATTATGAGAACTGTTTTAGAAATTTCTCGCCCAGGATTAATTAATTCGGTTCCAAATTTAAGTATTAAAGAGGATGTTACATCTTCAAAAAGGGTTCTCATAAATAGTTTCGATATTTTAGGCAGGAATGCTTTGGAAAATGAGTCATTAGTTATTGAAATATATGATAATGGAGATGTAACTAAAAAAATAANCATCAAATAGAAAAATTATTCTAAAATAAACATTTAATTAATTTACATTTTTTNNAAANTTNNGAAAAANTGATTTTTCGTCTGTGAANTTATTAGCTATTGNATTAAATTGAATGTATTAATTAGCNATGTCCGTTTATAGCTTTTTATTTAAAAAGTGTCTTTTATTATCTCTTTTTGTTTTTTTTTCAATTGANTTAATAATACTTTGGGTTAAATCAATATTCATTTGATTACATAGGCAAAGTAAAACAAAAAAGACATCCCCCATTTCCTCTTCGATAAGTTTTTTACTATCACATTCCTTTTTATAGTTTTGTTNTCCATANTTTCTTGCANTATGTCTAGATAACTCTCCTATTTCCTCCATTAATAGAGCAGTGTTTGTAAGTTCATTAAAATACCTTACACCATATTCTTTAATCCAATTATCTACTTTTTTTTGGGCTTCTAAAATTTTCATNTATTTTTTTTTAAATTAAATCTATGAATATTTTATCTTAATCTAAATTTTAATTATGCTTCATTTAAAGTTACCAACAGACCCTAGATGGGTTAATTTAGCTGAAAAAAGTATCGAAGAAATATTAGTAGATCATGCTTTNTGTGAACAAAAAGCTGCAACTTCCTGTATATCTTTAATTGTNACATATTCATATTTAAAACCTATTGTTGATCGAATTACACCTGTTGTTAGAGAAGAATGGGATCATTTTGCTCTGGTTTTAGAAGAATTAAACAAAAGAGGATTTGGCCTAGGAAAACCTAGAAAAGATGAATATGTTTCAAGATTATTATCTTTTCAAAAAAAGGGGACTAAAACAGAAATAGTATTGGTTGACAAGCTANTAACTAATGCTCTTATAGAAGCAAGGAGTTGCGAGAGATTTCGTCTTCTTTCGGAAGGACTAAAGGATTCATATTTAAAAAAATTTTATTACAACTTTATGGTTTCTGAAGCTGGTCATTATAAATTATTTATGGATTTAGCCAAGTTATATAATACTGAAGAGTATGTTAGAGAAAGGTGGAATGANTTCCTAAATTTTGAAAAAAATATTTTACAAAATATTGATTTACGTGGAGATAGAATGCATTAAAAAAGGCNCTCAATGAGAGCCTTTTTTAAATTATAATAATTATTCAACTATTATAGGTAATTGAATATTATCTTCTTCATTTTTCACATTAATAATATATGTTCCTTCAGTTAATTGTAAATCAATTTTCTTTGTTGAATTAATAATGTAATTTTCTACGAATTCTTTGTGAACTATTTGACCTAAAATATTAATTATTTCAATTTCAAAATCAATTAAATTTTCATTAAGAATAATATTAAACGTTCCATTGTTAGGGTTAGGGAAAACATTGATTTCTAAGTTTNTTTCTTCATCTAAGTTTGAAGTATCATATATACATGATCCATCGTCAATTGTTGCATTTGGATTATAATTTACTGCTTCAGGGTCAGTGCAGCCAAATACTTCTACTTTAAAATCNCCACATAGTTCNATATTATCATAATAAGCAAGTCCAGTACATCCAGCGCCTGCGCAGAATCCATAAAAGTTGATTGCATCTAGAATATTAAGTTGTTGCTCTCCGCCTGCATCCTGACTAAATTGCCAAGAATATAGTTCTTCTCCATTNTAATATAANGTNGTGTTATCACTATCTAGGTCAATTTCTTGTCTTACTTCAACCCAAGTATCATAAATTGCGTCAAAAGAAACAGCAGCATATCCTGCAGCGTCTAGAACAGATTGTTCTCCGCTCTCAGCAGATGCAAATAATATTTGGTGCGCCCATATGCTATTTGCGCCATTATATTCATGCAATATATTGTAATATGCTCCTGCTCCCCCAGTTGATGGGATATACATCCAAAATATAACTTCACCACTACCTGCATTTATACCATCGAAAACGTGAACTAAGTCATCATCTTGTTCAACTAAAATTGATTGGTTACTACTAAATGCGAAATCATCAGTAACATCTACTCCTGAATTTGCATTTTCCCATCCTANCCATTCGTTAGATTGTGGGTCTATGTTACTATCATCATAATTTTCAAATGTTTCTGACCATTGCACAATATCACATGGCTCCCATGGGTAAATACATGACCCATCATCTTGAATGGCGTTAGGATCATAATTNTCAGCATTAGGATCAGTACAACCTTCAGGGTATTCACATGACCCATCATCTGAATTTGCGTCAGCATCATAATTTAGAGCTGTTTGATCTGTACATCCCAAAATTATTAAAGTTTGACAACTACCATCATCAATAGTTGCGGATGCGTCATATTCTAAATAATTATCGTCAGTACAGCCTGCGCATGATGAGTATTCACAAGAATTATCATCTATAATTGCAGAAGAGTCATAATTACATGCGTTTTGATCAGTACATCCTTCATAAATACACGATCCATCATCTGTATTTGCTTCAATGTTAAAGTTTGAAGCTTCTGGATCAGTACATCCATAAATAGGTTCACCAATGCTAATGCAGAAAGAATAAGATGCCGAACATGGTCCATCTTCTCCTCCTACTTCACAATCTCCAAACGCAGGATCTGTTTCAATAAACAAAACTTCACCATTTTCATCTGTTATTGAAAAAGGAGCTCCATCAAGGCCGCATGACCATTCGGATCCACTTAAACCATCTCCATAACTATCAGTAATAGTAAAAGTGTAACATCCTACACTTAAGCATATTTCTTGTTCTTGGATACTACCACCTTCTTCCATAGTATCTCCTGTACTTCCTCCTGGATATGTTTCTTCACTAACAGAATCTATAATATTTCCATTGTCATTAACTAGTTCCCAGCTAATCTCTTCACCATAACAATCTAAAACCATATATAATGAAACAGTATTATCACATGCGTATTGGCAGGAACCATCATCAGCTGTAGCGTTTGAGTTGAAGTTTTCTGCAGTTGAGTCAGTACAGCCGAATATATATTGACATGAGCCGTCATTTATTTCAGCTTCAGGGTTATAGTTTTCTGCGATTGGATCAGTACAACCATATACTGCATCAGAATTACAAAAGGTTTGCTCATTTGCACAAACAGCACCGTTTGTGTTTGTACATATCCAATCAATAAAGTAAGATACTCTTGCATAAACTCCAGGGTATCCAGCTTCTGCACATCCATATCCCCAACTAACCACTCCTACTTGAAGCCATTCTGTGTCATTGACGTCTCTTACGACCATTGGTCCACCACTATCTCCTTGACATGAATCATATCCTCCAGAGCTGTAACCTGCCATGATCATATCATCATCAATTTGATTCCATCCGTAATTTGATTGAGTTGTAATGGGTACACTAACAACTTGCAGTTGATTTGGATTATTTGCAGTTCCTTCATCTTCTCCCCATCCAGTTATCCATGACATTTCACCAGGATCTTCTGCTCCTAATTGAACTTGTTGATCACAAATTAAAAGAACAGGTTGTACATTGTTGTTAAATTCTATTGGGCTTGTAACTCTAATTAATGCAATGTCATTATTGTATGTGTTAGAGTTGTAATTAGGGTGTTGAATTATTTCAGCTGCTTGATAAATATCTCCGCCTGATGCATAATTATTTGAAGCACCTACTCTAATAGATGTATTACTTGCACTTTCTCCTTGAACACAGTGGGCTGCAGTTAAAACCCAGTATTGGTTGATAACTGAACCTCCACAATATGCGCTAAACCAACTATTTGGACTAGATTGGTATCCAACAGCAGTTTGCCATGGGTAATCTGATATGTTAGCATCTTCACCTCCTACAATGTCTGTTTGTGAAAATAAATTAATGTTTGAAAATATAATTGAAAAAATGATAAGTAAAGTAAAATGTCTCATATATAATGTTTTTTTGAACAGTTATTTGTAATATAATTTAGTATACAAAAATCGTACCCAAATATAATAATTATATGTCTAATTTTATCTAGACTCTTTCAATTATTTTACTTAAATCTACCTTGTTTTTTTTGAAAAAGGCTTTTGTTGCTTTATTTATATATGATGTGTTGTAAGTTTGATTTATTTTTTTTTCAAACTCCTTGAAATCTTTTATTGGAAAGGCAATATCATTTTTAACAAAATAATTCGCTTCATTAAATGATTTGTATTTAGGTCCAAAAATTAGTGGTTTTCCATAAATTGCTGCTTCTAAGCAGTTATGTATTCCCTTTGAAAATCCACCACCAATATAAACAATGTCAGCATAATAATATAAATCTTGCAGTAGACCAACTCTGTCAATAATCAAAACATCAGAGCTTTCAATTAATTCTTTACTAGACCAAAGTGCAATAGAACCTTTGATTTTTTTTTGAAGTGAATTGATTTCATTTTTATTTATTTCATGCGGCACAATAATCCATTTATAATTCAATTTATTTATTGATTTTGAGATTATTTCATAGTCTTCTTTATGACTACTTCCTACTAAAATTAATTTGTTTGTTTTTTTAAATTTATTTATAAGACTTATTTTTTTTTTATTTTTTGCGTGTTCAATTATTTGGTTTATTCTTAAATCTCCCAGAAAAATAGATTGTATATTATTTTTTTCTAAAATTTTACTTGTTAATTTATCTTGTGTAAAAATTAATGAAGTTTTTAATAAAATATTTTTATAAAAATTCCCTACAAAAAAATTATTGAGTTTATTTGGATTAAATTTTGAAGAAATAAAATATACGGGTCTAGATAATTTATTTAATGTGTAAATCATATTTGGCCATATTTCATTTTTAGCTATAAATACTTTTTTGGGATTGATTTTTTTAATAAAAAACCTCATCTTATTTTTAGTATCGGGGGGAAGCATTAGAATTGTTGTGGTAGGATGATTATTATTAATATTATTATATCCAGAGGATGAGAAAAATGTAATAAATATTTTATTTTTTTTATTTTTTTGATAATGATAGATTAGTGGGCTAATTTGTTTATACTCACCATGAGATGCGCAATGAAACCAAATACTTGATGATTTGTTTTCAGATGATTTATTTAAAATTGAATTTGATTTATTATGAGCTTTAAACCATAGGCGAGTTTTGTTCGAAAATATACTCATAATAGGGGCCACAAAATAGTAAATTATATTTATGGATATGTTGTAAAATATCTTCATTTACAATTCTAAATTAGTAGTAATAAAAACTAGATGTTGTGCGTTTTTTTAAAGGAAGAATCCATCCAAATTTTACTCCAATAAACATATCAAATCTTTTTTTATTCTCTACTGAACCCGTAGTGTAATTTTGGACCCTTAGGTCTGATGTCCATGATTCAATTACTTCTAGGCCTAAATGAAAATTGATTTTTTCATTATTTGAAAGATANATAAATAGAATTGATTGTTTTAAAGAAATACCCCCGCTTAGTCTATCATAACCTCTTTTTAACTCATCGTTTAGTTGAGGAATTTCCCCCATGAGAGTTTCAATAAATATTTTATGATATATATACCCTAATCCGAAAGNGGGAATTATTCCAGATGAACTATTTTTTAAATTTAATTTTATTTTTTTTCCTATATCAAAATGAACTTGNGCTCCTCTTTGAAATAATCTAATTATAGGAATTTGACCATCAATATTTATTATTTCTCCATTATTTCCATCAATAGGGTCAAATATGTTTGGNTCTCTTATATCATTTCCAATTATTGAATTTGCTGAAAATGAAAACACNTAATTTGTNTTATTTTTTTTTGATAGTGAAAATCCTATTGTTGAATTTGGCCCAAATCTTTCTTTAAGATCAAATTCTGGAATTTGATATGAGTAATTTAATGAAAACATGAATATATTTGTTTGATCACTTTTTTCTTGTGATAAAAGGAAAATAGGAATTAAGAAAAAAAATAAATATTTCATGTTTTATATAATATCAAATATACATCATAAAAATAAAAGTATTAACGAGATTATAAATGTTATATTTGATTAATATTAAATAATNATGGTTTTTGATAAATATATATTAATTACTGGAGGTGCNGGTTTTATAGGTTCTCATATAGTAAAGTCTTTTGTAATGAAATATGAAAATTATTTTATTATTAATTTAGATAAGTTAACCTATGCATCAGATTTAAATTATCTTAAAGATATAGAGGGAAATGATAATTATTATTTTCTAAAGGGAGATGTTTGTGACTCAANTTTATTAGATAATTTATTTANTNAATTTCCAATTGATTATATTATTCATTTAGCTGCTGAATCTCACGTTGATAACTCAATTANAAATCCAATAAACTTCATTCACACTAACATCTTAGGTACAGTTAATTTATTAGAAGTAGCTCGTAAAAATTGGGCTAATTCTTCGAAGAAACATTTATTCTATAATATTTCTACAGATGANGTATATGGTTCTTTAGGTAAACATGGTTTATTTACCGAAAAATCTTCATATTCTCCTAACTCACCTTATTCAGCNTCGAAAGCTAGTGCAGATCATTTTATTAGAGCTTATGGNAAAACNTATGATCTTCCATTCATAATTTCAAATTGTTCGAATAATTTCGGNCCNCATCAGCATTTTGAAAAGTTAATTCCGTTGACAATAAATTGTATAAGAAATGGAAAAAATATTCCTATTTACGGAAAAGGAGATTCTGTTAGAGATTGGATTTATGTATTAGATCATGTTGAGGCAGTAGATATAATTTTTCATTATGGAAAAATTGGTNACACTTACAATGTTGGNTCAAGTAATGAATGGGAAAACTTAGCTTTAGTTGAAAAGATATGTGATTTAGTCGATGAAAAAGCAGGAACAAAAAATTCTAGAGATTTGATATCTTTTGTCAAAGATAGGCCTGGTCATGATATGAGATATGCTATTGATTCAAGTAAAATTAGTGATGAATTAAATTGGAAGCCAAAANANTCTATGAANAANGGATTAAGTTTAACAATTGATTGGTATTTATCAAAGCCACCAAGTTAATTTTTTGGCTAATTTTTCTTTAATGTTGGTGTATGGCGGATAAAAAAATTTTGCTATTGAGCTACCTGATTGTTGAATTATTACAGATTTTTCATTGGTAAAATTTAAAAAAGTTCTTTTACCTCCTGACTTNCCAATTCCACTACTATTTACTCCTCCAAATGGTAAATTAGGGTTCATATATTGAATTAAACAATCGTTAATTGCACTTGTTCCTGAGCTTGTTTTATTTAAAATTAAATCAATGTTTTTTTTATTATTGCTAAAAATATAAAGAGCTAATGGTTTTTCATTTTTTTGTATGTATTTAATTANATCATTTAAANCATCATATTCTACGATGGGTAGTAACGGCCCAAAAATCTCTTCTTTTAAAATATGATTATCTAATTTCACATTTTTNAAAACTTTTATTTCAATAAATCTGTTTTTTAAGGACTCTTCATTTGAATTTNTTTTTTTATTTATGAAATTATTCAAAATTAAATTTAATCTTCTTACATGTTTTGAATTAACAATTTGCCCATAGTCTGAACTATTTTTTAATCCATTCGGAAATAGTTTTTGTATTGCTTTTTCAAGATGAGTATAAAATTTTTCGGCAATTTTTTTATCAACAAAAATATGATTACATGCTATACAGGTTTGGCCACAGTTGAGTGCTTTTGTCCAAATGATTTTTTCCGCACTATCTTTAATATTTGCACTTTCATCAACTATAGTATGATTCTTACCACCTAACTCTAATGTTACGGAAGTTAAATTATTAGATGCAGCACTCATAACCTTTTTTCCAATTTCAGGTGATCCAGTGAAAAAAATATGATCAAAAGGAAGGTTAATTAGTTTATTNCCAATAATATGGTCACCTGAAATTANACTAATATGTTCGTCTTTAAATATTCCTTCAATCATTTTNGAAATGATTGATGTTGTATTNGGTGTGTATTCAGATGGTTTAACAATACAGCAATTTCCAGCAGCTATTGCTGAAACTAAGGGGTTTAATGTTAAGTTAAATGGATAGTTCCATGGNGAGATTATTAAACATANTCCCTTTGGCTCATAATATATTTTTGATTTGGTTCCAATTAAGTGAATAGGATTTTTAACATTTTTTTAGGTTTTCTCCAATTTTTCAAATTACGAATAGTATAGTCAATGTGACTAATAGCAGGTTTTAATTCAGTTGTATAAATTTCTGTAATGGGTTTTTTATAATCCTTTAAAATATTGTCAATTATTTCTTTTTCATTTTTTTTAATCCATTCTCTAATCAATTTTAATTTTTTCAGTTGATAGTTAATTTTTTCATTAATTAAATTGTTGTAAAAAAATTTTTTTTGANTTTCAAATAAATGATTTATATTTTTCATCTTATATTGTAAATGAGGAAGTATTTACATTGGGATTTATTTTCTTTAACAAACCTTGAAGAACTTTACCTGGCCCTATNTCAGTAAAATCTGATGCGCCATTTTGAATCATGTTTTCTATTGTCTGACTCCATTTAACAGGGGATGCCAGTTGTTCAATAAGATTTATTTTTAGAGTATCAGTATCAGTGACTGGCATAGCAGATACGTTTTGATAAATAGGGCANATNGGTTTTTTAAATGAAATTTGGTCAATTTTATTTGCTAATTTTTCTTTTGCAGATTCCATAATTGGTGAGTGAAACGCTCCACCAACAGGTANTATAATCGNTCTTCTTGCACCATTTTCAACCATTTTTTCACANGCTATTTGAANTGACTTCAATTCTCCGGATATTACAACTTGACCTGGGCAATTGTAGTTTGCTGGAACTACTATTCCNTCTATTTCATCGCATATTTTTTTAATTTTATTTTCATCTAGTTGAAGAACTGCTGCCATTGTTGAGTTATTGTTTTCACAAGCAATTTGCATTTCTTGAGATCTAGTTTTAACAAGTTCTAATCCTTCNTCAAAGGACATTACCTTAGCAGCAGTTAAGGCTGATATTTCACCGAGAGAATGACCTGCTACCATGTCAGGGTTAAAATTTTTAATTATTTCAGTCAAAATTATTGAATGTATGAATATTGCAGGTTGAGTAACGTCCGTTTTTTTAAGCTCCTCGATAGTTCCATTAAACATTATTTCAGAGATATTAAAACCAAGTATTTTGTTAGCTGTATTAAACATTTCTTTGGCTTTTTTTATTTGTTTTAATTCACTTCCCATTCCAGGAAATTGTGAACCTTGGCCTGGAAAAATAAATGCTTTCATATGTATGATTTTATGATTTATGAATTAAGCTAGACCACATTTCATGAGAAATATCGCTACTAAATTTACTGTTTGGTGCTAAAATTACCGAAATAGCATCATGGGAATGAAGGGATTCTTGGTGTGAACAGATTACTCTAAAATCATTTATTCTTGTATCTTTGATTAATTGTTGATAAAGTAATCTAACAGCATCTTCAACAAATTTTAAATGAGATCCATTTAGTTCAGCAAAAGCCATTTCATCTTCTCTTTTAACAATTACTTGAGTCTCAGTATTAAGGGCTTGTTCGCATATTTTTTGTAAATCTTCAATACAAATTCGATCATTAAAGTCAACTGAAATTCTTGCTACAGATCTTTGAGAATGTGTTACTGTAGCTTTATTTCTTGTGCTTCTAGCATGTTCTGCTAGTTCATAAGAACATGGGCATGCAGAAGAATAAACAAAATCAAAATGAAGAATTTTTTTAAATATATCTTTATCATTTAAATTACCCTCTAAAGTTACATTATAGTATTGATATCCTAAATTATCTGATCTTAGAGAAGGAAGTAAAATAGGATAAGAAAAGTTAAGTCCAACCTTAGCAGAAAGTGATTTTAAGTCCTCTTTATATTTTAGTAGAATATCATGTAGTTTTTCAAAGACATAATCATTTTGAAATTCATAAAATGATCTTGTGATTCTAGACATATTAATACCTTTCTTTCCAGCTTCTAAAGAAACAGTACCTGTCACCTTAGTTTCAAGCACAACATCTTCTCCATTTTGCTTTTTATATTTTAATGGTAATTTAAAATTATGAGTTCCCACTTGTTGTATGCCAACATTAGATCCTTTAATTAAGTTGGATGGCCCATTTTGTAAATCAGGAAAACTATTTATTTCTTCTGAGCTAGGCTTATATTTATTATCGTATTTAGTTTCTTTCATTTGTTATTTATTTTTCCCCAAAATATTCAAAAATATTATTCTCTGTTTCGAGTACTTTAACACAAAATAACTCGCAATTTAATTCATTTTTAATAGGCTCATATAATTCGTCCCAAATTGCTATACATACATTTTCAGTAGAAGCTATTTTATTTTTCATAAAACTAACTTCATTAATTATTTGGTGGTCTAATTTTGAAATAATATAATTATTTAAAATTTTTTTTAAATCCTTTAAATTGGTAACAAAACCATTTTTTTTATTTACTTCACCTTTTACTGTTACAAACAATTCATAATTATGACCATGAACATTATAACAGTCTCCAAAAGTATCACAATTTTCTTTGTAAGAAAAGTTTTTATTTTCTAATTTATGCGCGCTTGAGAATCTTTCTCTTCTTGTTATATGGACCATATTTAATATTATTAAGTGTTTCCAAATATACTAACTATATTTACGATAAATTAATTTTTCTATCATGATTATTGTTACTGGTTCGTCAGGATTTATTGCCGGTGCCTTAGTGCGAAGATTATTATCTAAAAAAGTAAATAACATTATTATCTGTGATTTTGAAAACAAATCTTTTAATGATAAATCTTTAACTTTTATCAAAGTAGATGAATTATTCAAATTTATAGAGAAAAACAAGTTATCAATAGATTTTATTTATCATTTGGGAGCTATTACAGATACAACTTGTAACGATGAAAATTCATTAAGTAAGTATAATTTAGAGTTCAGTATTAATATATGGAATCTTTGCGTTAAACATTCCCTACCTATGATTTATGCATCTTCTGCCGCAACTTACGGAAATGGTAGTAACGGATTTAATGATGATCATAATAATATAAAAAATTTAGTTCCATTAAATTTATATGCAAAATCAAAAAATGATTTTGATAAATTTGTTATAAACCAAATTGAAACTCCTCCGCTATGGTTTGGACTTAAGTTTTTTAATGTATTTGGTTTCGATGAGTCTAAGAAAAAAAATATGTCGTCTATTGTACATCAGTCTTATAATACAATCTTGGAATTTAATAAAATGTTTTTATTCAAATCATACAATAAAAATTATAATCATGGATATCAAGAAAGAGACTTTGTTTATATAGATGATGTTATTAATGTTTTAATCTTTTTACAAAAAAATAAATGCTCTGGAATATATAATTTAGGAAGTGGTAAGACAACAGCCTTTATCAAATTAATTGAATTTGTGTTTAAATCATTAAATATTAAACCTAAAATAAAATTTATTGAAATGCCACTTAACTTGAGAGATAAGTATCAGTATTCAACTAAAGCTGATATAACAAAATTACGTTCTATAGGATATAATTATCCTTTTTGGGATATTGAGGATGCAGTTGAAGATTATGTTTTAAATTATTTATCTAAAAAAAATTAATTTTTTAAATTCTCCCTAATTTCAATTAATTCACTTTTTATTTTTTTTAACCTTTGAATTAATTCTAAGTTTTTTTCAATTTCTTCAAAATTGTTATTTATNTTTTTTTTTGCACCAACAATAGTATATTTTTTTTCTTTGAGNAGATGATGTATGAGTTTAATTTTTTTTAGATCCTTAACTGTATATCTTCTGTTTCCCTTATTATTTTTTTGTGGATTTAATATTTCAAATTCTTTTTCCCAAAAACGAATTTTAGATGGTTTAATCCCTAAAATATTTGAAATCTCACCAATAGAATAATATAATTTTAATTTATTGTCCATTTAGTCAAATGATTGATTTTCAGTGGAGCTAAGTTTTAGCATTAGATCATATTCCTCTTCATTTAAATCATCGAAAAAGAAATTTACAGGATCTATTTTTTGATTCTTGTAATGAACTTCGTAATGTAAATGAGGAGCTGTTGATTTCCCAGTATTACCAACATAACCAATTACGTCTCCTCTTTGCACTTTTGTGCCTTTTTTAACTAATAATTCGTCCAAATGTGCATATAAAGTTTTATAGTCATATCCATGATCAATTATAATGTACTTTCCATAACCCCCTGAATTAAATTTTTTTGCTTTTTTTATAATTCCATTTCCAGTTGCATATACTGGTGTACCTATAGGGGCAGCGAAATCGAGGCCGTAATGCATTTTTTTTGTTTTATATATTGGATCAATTCTATGTCCAAACCCTGATGTTTTTCTTTTTAAATCAACATTCGAAACAGGTTGTATAGCTGGTATAGAGGCAAACATTTCAGATTTATTTTTAACTAAATCAGTTAATTCATCGTAGGATATACTTTGAATATATATTTTTTTGGAAAGTTTATCAATTTTTTCATTTGCTTTAATTATTAAATCGCTGGCTTCATAGCCTTCGTACTTTTTATATCTATTAACTCCTCCAAAACCAGCATTTCTAATTGAATTTCCTATTGGGTCTTCCCCGAAGAAAGCTCTATAAATATTATCATCTCTTTCACCTAATTCAGTTAAAACAGCATCTATTTGTTTCATTCTTTTATTCAAATCATCAAGTTCATTTTTTAAAAATTCATTGTTGATATTTGATTTTCTTTCTCTAGGTGTTTCATAAAAATAAAAAACAGAAAAACATAAGCCAGATGAAAATATAATTATAGGAAAAAAATAGCTCAGAAATAGTTTCAGAAACCTAAGTTTAGTCATCTTAATTTTTTTATAACTAAGTGACTTCTTATCATAATAATACTTACCTTTAGACATTATGCTCAGTAAATTTTTTATTTTTTCAAATTTACTTAATATTTGATTGTAATAGTTATATTTATTAAATATTATGGACTCTAAAAAAGTACGAAAAGAATTTTTATCTTTCTTTTTATCTAAAAAACATTCTGAAATCAATTCATCATCCCTATTAGTCAAGGATGATCCTACATTAATGTTTGTTAATGCAGGTATGAATCAATTTAAAGATATTTTTTTAGATTATTCAAAGCCAAAACATCTTAGAGTCGTGAATTCTCAACGCTGTTTACGTGTTTCAGGTAAACATAATGACTTAGAAGAAGTTGGGCATGATACTTATCATCATACTTTTTTTGAAATGCTCGGTAATTGGTCTTTTGGTGATTATTTTAAAAAAGATGCAATTCATTGGTCATGGGAACTTTTGACTAAAAAGTTCAAAATAAATCCTGACAGATTATATGTNACAATTTTTGAAGGAGATATAAATGATAAATTAAGTTCAGATAAGGAATCTTATGAAATATGGAAAAAAATAATTGATCCCAGTAGAATTATTTTATCATCAAAAAAAGATAATTTTTGGGAAATGGGAAAAACTGGCCCTTGTGGCCCTTGTTCAGAAATACATATAGATATTAGAGATGATAATGAGAGATTAAAAATAAAAGGAGAAAGTTTAGTTAATAAAGATCACCCTGAAGTTATTGAAATATGGAATTTGGTATTTATGGAATATAATCGAAATGATCAGGGTTTATTAGAAAAATTATCAAAAAAACATGTAGATACAGGNATGGGATTTGAAAGATTATGTATGGTNTTACAAAATAAAAAATCATCCTATGAAACTGATTTATTTTTACCAATAATTAATAGATTAGAAAAAATTTCTAAAACTTCATTTACTGATTCAGAAAAAGTAAAAGTTGCTTATCGTGTAATTGTTGATCATATTAGATCAGTTGTTTTTTGTATTGGAGATGGACAAATCCCTAGTAATAGTNGGCCTGGTTATGTTGTTAGAAGAATTCTCCGTAGAGCAATAAGATATGGTTTTGTTTTTTTGGATTTAAAAGAACCTTTCTTACATGAACTAGTTGATGAGATTTACATTCAATTTAAAGATGTTTTNCCCTCTGTCTTTCATGACAATGATAATTTAAAGTTAATTATCAAGAATGAAGAAATTTTGTTCTTAAAAACATTACAGAAAGGTTTACTTACAATTGATGATTTAATTAATAAATCTGAAAGCAAAAAAATTTCAGGTTTAAAAGTATTCGAGCTCTATGATCGCTATGGATTCCCCAAAGATTTAACTTCATTAATATTAAACGAACATTCTTTTTCTTTTGANGAAAATGAGTACCAGCAATGTTTAAAAAAACAAAGAGAATTATCAAAGAACGCATCATCTGTTAACTTAATGGATTGGAACCATATTTTAAATATAAATAATGAAGGTTTTTGTGGTTATGATAATTTAGAATTTAATATTAAAATATTAATGTATAGAGAAGTANTTTCGAAAGACAGGAAATTATTTCAATTAGTGTTTAATAAAACTCCATTTTATCCTGAAAGTGGTGGTCAAGTTGGAGATCGTGGATTAATAAAATCTGAGCATGAAACAATCGATATAATTGATACTAAAAAGGAAAATAATTTAATTATACACTTTGCNAAAAAATTACCANTAAACTTAAACTCTGATTTTAAAACATATGTAAATAAAAATAAAAGAACTCTCAGTTCAAGAAATCATAGTGCTACTCATTTATTACATTTCGTTTTGAGAGATGTTATTGGTAAACATGTTGAGCAAAAAGGTTCTTATGTTAGTGATGAATATNTAAGATTTGATTTTTCCCATACTCAAGCTNTAGANTCTAAAGCATTATCTTTAATAGAAAATAAAGTAAATGAAAAAATCAGTTTATCAATTAAATTAAATGAAATGAGAAGTATTCCTATTCAAGATGCTAAGAATTTAGGTGCTATTTCTCTTTTTGGTGAAAAATATGGTGAAAAAGTTAGAGTCATTCAATTTGAAGATTCAATAGAATTATGCGGTGGTACTCATGTTCACAATTCATCTGAAATAGGTCTTTTTAAAATTATTTCAGAACAGTCAGTTGCATCTGGAATAAGAAGGATTGAGGCTGTAACTAGTATTAATGCTATTAAATTTTATGAAGAAAATTTAATTCAATTAAATTTAATTAAACAAAAATTAAAATACAGACCTAATCCATTAAAAATTATTGATAATTTAATTTCAGAAAACAAAAGAAAGGAAGATATAATCCAAATTCATGAAAAAGAAAAATTAGTTTCTTTAAAAGAGAAGGTTTTAAAAAACACACAAATAATTAANGGTGTTAATGTAATAGTAACTCATCTTAATATACCAACAAAATCTTTAAAAGANATGTGTTTTCAGTTAACAAAAAATGAACAAAACACNTTTGTTTTTGCATCAGTTATTTCTGATAATAAATTAATATTAAATTTAGCATTAACCGAAGATTTAATAAATAATAAAAAATGGGATGCATCAGATTTAATTAAAATCTTTTCAAAATCAATTAATGGATCTGGAGGAGGGCAGAATTTTTTTGCTGTGGCATCAAGTAATGAAATTAGTAAAATTGATGATTTGCAAAAAACAGTTATTTCATTTCTTCAAAATCTTTAACAATATTTTTGGATACAATATTTGGTATTGTAATTTTTAATCTAGGTTCTTTTTTCATTTCATTTTGAATAGCTTCAATTGAACCTTTATTTCTAGCCCAGGCTCTTCTTGCTACACCGTTATTAACATCCCAAAAAAGCATGTCTTTAATTTTTTCTTCTGATTTTTTACTTCCATCAATAAATAATCCAAACCCACCATTTATAACTTCCCCCCATCCAACACCTCCTCCATTATGAATAGAAACCCATGTTGCTCCTCTAAAACTATCTCCAATTACATTATGTGTCGCCATATCAGCTGTAAATTGAGATCCATCATAAATATTTGATGTTTCTCTGTAAGGAGAGTCAGTACCTGAAACATCATGATGGTCTCTTCCTAAAATTATTGGTCCAATTTCTCCTTTTTTTATAGCCTTATTAAAAGCTAGAGCAATTTTAATTCGACCTTCAGAATTAGCATATAGAATTCTTGATTGTGAACCTACAACAAGTTTATTTTTTTTTGCAGATTTAATCCATTGTAAATTATCTTCCAATTGCTGTTTAATATTTTTAGATGATGACTTAATTATTTTTTCTAAAACCTTTGTTGCTATATTATCTGTTTTTTCAAGGTCACTTTTTTTATTAGAAGCACAAATCCATCTAAATGGGCCAAAGCCATAATCAAAACATAATGGCCCCATTATGTCTTGAACATATGAAGGATATTTAAATTCTTTTTTTTCATTCAGAATCTTAGCTTTAGCTCTACTTGATTCTAAAAGAAAAGCATTTCCGTAATCAAAAAAATAGGTTCCTTTTTTTGTATGCTTGTTAATATAATTAACATGTATCCTTAATGATTTTTGAACTAATTTTTTGAATTCTGATGGATTTTTTTTGATCATTTCATTGGACTTTTTAAACGAAACATCAACTGGATAATATCCACCAGAATATGGATTATGTAAAGATGTTTGATCAGAGCCAATGTCAATATAAATATTATTTTCATAGAAAGTTTTCCATACATCGATTATATTCCCATGAAATGCTATAGAAGGTTTTTCATTTTTTTCTTTAGCTTCTTTAACTCTATTAACTAATTTTTTTAAATCAGAAATAATTTCATCAACCCATCCTTGATTGTATCTTTTTTCTATTACATTTTTATTTACTTCTGCTGTAACGCTACAAACATTAGCTATTTTAGCAGCTTTTGGTTGAGCCCCGCTCATTCCACCCAGACCTGATGTGACAAACAATTTCCATGTGTTAGTATTATTTTTAATTAATCTTTTAGCGTTTAAAATAGTTATTGTTGTGCCATGTACAATTCCTTGTGGACCAATGTACATAAATGAGCCAGCTGTCATTTGTCCAAATTGAGTAACACCTAAAGCATTAAATTTTTCCCAATCATCTGGTTTAGAGTAATTTGGAATCATAATGCCATTTGTAACGACTAGTCTAGGGGCATTTTTATTTGAGGGGAATAAACCTAATGGATGGCCAGAGTATAGCACTAATGTTTGGTCGTTACTCATTTCTGCTAAATACTTCATTGTTAATCTGTACTGTGCCCAATTTTGAAATACAGATCCATTTCCACCGTATGTAATTAATTCATCTGGATGCTGAGCAATTGCGTGATCTAGATTATTACTTATCATTAGCATTATTGCAGCTGCTGATTTACATTTATGTGGAAATGAGTTGAAATCCTTTGCCTCAATTTTATAACTTGGTTTATATCGGTACATGTAAATCCTTCCATATTCAAAAAGTTCTTCTTGAAATTCTTTTATTAAAAATTTATGTTGATTTGAAGGGAAGTATCTAAGTGCATTTTGAAGTGCCAATAAAATCTCTTTATTAGATAAAATCTTTTTTCTATTTGGCGCATGATTTAAATTTGGATTTAATTTTTTTTTCCTAGGTATTTTTTTGGGAATACCTTCAAGAATATATTTATGGAAGCTATTTATTTTCATTTTTTTTATATGGACAGTGTCTGCACTGACTTTTGCAACAATATCCTCTATTTAATAAATATTTTTCGGTAAATACAATATAGCCATTTGGCGTCATATAATATTCATCTTTTTTTAAATTGTTTATTTTTGAAGGTTTCTTCAAATTTTAATTTTATTTCAAAAATACTAATAAATAAATGAAAATTAATATAAATATACCTACTCCTATAACTGAAATAAAATCAGATTTAATTGCAAGTAAAAAACTTTCAGTATTTGTAAAAAGAGAAGATTTAATTCACCCCATTATTTCAGGTAATAAATGGAGAAAACTTAAGTATAATTTTGAATACATGAAACAAAAAAAAATAAATAAAGTATTAAGTTTTGGTGGGGCTTATTCAAATCATCTGCACGCTTTAAGTTGGTATGCTAATGTTAACAAAATAAAATCAATTGGAATAGTAAGAGGAGAAAAGTCCACTAAACTTAATTCTACTTTAATGTTTTGCAAAAAAAATAATATGGATTTGTATTATTTGGATAGAGATACATATAGAACAAATAAGTATTCAAATGATTTAATAATTGATATAAAGAAAAAATATAAAAATATTCATATTATTCCAGAGGGAGGATGTAACTTTTTAGGAGTTAAAGGTTGCAAAGAAATTTTAGATGAACTAGATAAAAAATATAATTTTATTTGTGCTTCTTTTGGAACTGGATGTACTTCAGCTGGAATAATCAAATCACTAAGACAAAATGAATATTTCCTAGCATTCTCTTCTTTGAAAGGAGGAGAAAAGATGAAGAAAAATATTTCAGATATGAGTAATAATTCAAAAAAATGGCGAATTATTTCTGATTATCATTTTGGAGGCTTTGCAAAAAAAAATAAAAAACTAGATGATTTTATAAAAGATTTTTATTTTAATCATAAAATTAAATTAGATCCGGTTTATACGGGTAAATTATTTTTTGGTATTTTTGATCTAATATCACGTGATTATTTTAAACCAAAATCAAAAATTTTAATTATACATACAGGTGGTCTTCAAGGTATTAAAAAATAATTTAATTTTAATTTTAATTTCATTTCAGTCCTACTCTCAGTCTAATATTCAAATTTATATTCAGCAATATCAAGATGTAGCTGTTAATCACATGCATGAGTATGGGATTCCAGCTAGCATTAAATTAGCTCAAGGTATTTTAGAGTCTTCATATGGTACAAGTAAATTAGCTAAAGAGTCTAATAATCATTTTGGAATTAAATGTCATAAGGACTGGGCTGGTGCAGTTGTTTATCATGATGATGATGAAAAAGATGAGTGCTTTAGAAAATATGATTTTGTTGAAGATTCATATTTAGATCACTCTCTTTTCTTAGTAAATAAAGAAAGGTATTCTAGTTTATTTGAGTTAAAAAAAAATGACTACAAGAATTGGGCTAAAGGATTAAAGAAAGCGGGCTATGCAACAAATCCAGATTATGCAAATAAATTAATTCAACTAATTGAAACCTATAACTTATCGTATTATGATAATAAAGAAACTGATTTTGTTCTAAAAGAGGAATCTCTGTATAAGATTAAACAATACAACTATGTCCAATATGTTACTGCTAAAGCTGAAGACACTTACGATGAAATAGCTGAGTATTTAGGTGTATGGCCATGGGAATTAATTAAATATAATGACGCTTCGGATGATAGGGTTTTATTAGAAGGAGAGAGAGTATATATACAGCCAAAGAGAAAAAAATGTCAAGTAAAAACTCATGAAGTTATTGAGGGAGAAACTATGTATTCTATTTCACAATTATATGCAATAAAAATAGCTGATCTTTACAAAAAAAATAAGATGAAAAATGGCACTCAGCCAGAGATAGGTCAAGTTATTTATTTAAAAAAAAGAAAAAAATAATTTAATTTATTTTGTAGTTAAATGTCTTTCTATGGTATTTATTTAATCCATATTTATTTATAGATTCTTTATGTTTTTTTGTAGGATATCCTTTATTTTTGTTCCAATGATAGTTTGGGAATTTGAAATGAATTTTTTTCATAAATTCATCTCTGTGTGTTTTTGCTAAAATTGATGCGGCAGCAATACTTTTATATTTTTGATCTCCTTTAATAATACATTTATGTGGGATGTTTTTGTAGTTTTTAAATTTATTACCATCTACAATAATTAAATCAACTTTTGTATTTAATTTATTTAATGATAAATGCATCGCTTTAATTGATGCATTTAAAATGTTTATTTTTTCTATTTGCCTTGCATTTACTCTACTTACTGACCAAAAATAAGCTTCCTTTTCTATAATTTCTCTTAAATTATCTCTTCCTTTTTCACTTATTTTTTTCGAATCATTTAGTAAAGGGTTGTTAAAATTACTTGGTAATATAACTGCAGCTGCAAAAACAGGCCCAGCCAAACAACCTCTTCCAGCTTCATCACAACCACATACTATTATTTTAGAATTATATGTTTTCAAGTTGAGTTTAAGATTAAATGTATTTTTCAATTACTTTACTGAAACTTTTAGCGCTTTCATTCCAATTAAATATTTGTGACCTTTTTATGCCAGATTCAATTAGCTTATTACATAGATTTTTATCGTTCTTTATTTTCTGCATTGCATTTGCAATTTCAATAACGTTTAGAGGATCCACAATTAGTCCAGAGTCTCCACAAATTTCAGGCATTGAACTAACGTTTGATGTTATTACTGGAGTTCCACATTTCATTGCTTCAATAATTGGTAAGCCAAATCCTTCAAATAGTGAAACAAAACACAAGCATTTTGCTTCTTTTATTATTGAGTTGAGAAATATCTCACTAACATATCCAGTAAAAATTACATCTTTATTATAAGACATATTTTTATATGTTTTTTCCATCTCATTAGACCACCATCTTTTTTTTCCAACAATTAGGAATTTCATCTTTGATTTAGTTTGTTTTTTAAATAAATCAAAAGCTTTTAGCATTCGGCTAATATTTTTTCTTTTATGTAGAGATCCGATAAAAACAAAATAATCATTTCCTTTTGTAAATTTTTTCTTTATTTTTTCTGTGTACTTATCTTCAGTATTAAAATTTTTAGATACTCCGTTATAAACTACATGTATTTTATTTTTTGGTATTTTATATGTTTTAGAAATATCATTTTTAGAGAAATTTGAAACCGTAATTATTTCATTAGAAATTTTGCAATATTTTGGAATAAAATGTCTATAATATTTTTGGTAAAGAAAAGGTAAATCCTTTGGCCTATGTTCAAAGTTAATATCGTGAACAACATTAATTTTAGGTATATTTAATTTTGATGTTAAAAACCCATCTAAAGATATAAATAAGTTTGCATTTATTTTTTTTAGCAATTTTGGAATTTGAAATTCGAACCAATAGTACCAAATTACTGGATGTCTAGTTTTAGGTCTGATTACATATCCTTTTACATTTTCTGAAAATAAAAAGTTTTTAGAAAAAGGTCTATCAAAAATTAGATGAAAATTTATGTTAGGATGTTGTTTAACAATTCTTTTGATAATTTCGAATGAAAACCTTCCTATTCCCTCTAATTCATCTTTAATTAGTAATCTTGTGTTAATTGCAATGTTCATGCATTTAAATTTTTAATATTTGCAAGATAATTATGTATTTTGCGTTTTAACAAAAAATTATTACTAAAATTTCAATTAATTATTTTATAAATTTTAAATGAAAAAGAAGTTTTTATCTAGTCTTTTCTTAATAGTAATATTAAATGTACTCATAAAACCTATATATATCTTAGGTATAGATGCTGAAGTTATAAATAGGGTAGGAGAATATACTTATGGACAATATTTTGCTATTATAAATCTAACTTTCATTTTAAATGTTTTCCTTGATCTAGGTATAAATAACTTTAATACTAAAAATATTGCTCAACATAGTTTCTTGTTAAAAAAATATTTTTCTAAAATAATTTCACTTAAAATTTTACTTTCTTTTTTTTATTTTTTGCTAGTTATAATTTTAGGTTATTTTTTTCGATATGATTTGAAATTATTATTTCTATTGGCTATAAATCAAGTTTTAGCTGTTTTTATTTTATTTTTCAGATCAAACCTTGCAGGCCTTCATTTATTTATTCAAGATAGTATTATTTCTGTTTTAGATCGATTTCTTCTTGTTATTATTTGTTCACTTTTATTGTGGGGAGGTATTACATCTAGCCCTTTTAAAATAGAATGGTTTGTTTATGCTCAAACAATCTCTTATTTAGTTACGGCCTTTTTTGCCCTTAAGTTTCTAACTAAAAGAATAGTTCCAATTAACATTAAATGGGAGCCTATATTTTCTCTTGCAATTCTGAAGAAATCTTTTCCATATGCATTATTAATTATGCTAATGACTATTTATTACAGATTAGATGTTTTAATGTTAGAAATAATAATTGGTCCTCAAGAAGCAGGTTTATATGCTACTTCTTATAGGTTTTTTGAAGCATCTAATATGATTGCTTTTTTATTCGCAGTATTATTGTTGCCAATTTTCTCTAAACTTCTAAAAAAAAATAAATCAATTAATGAATTAACTTTTGTTTCATTTAAGATCTTAATGACTATTTCAGTTACACTTTTTTTGGTTTGTTATTTTTATAATAATGAAATTATTTCATTTAGATATAGTAATGGTTCCTTTAGTGATATAAATAATGTTTTAGAGCAATCTAGTTTAATTCTACCTATTTTGATGGGGTGTTTTGTTTGTGTTTCTATAACATATATTTTCGGTACTTTGCTTACTGCTAATGGAAATTTGCGATATTTAAATTATATTTCTCTAATTGCGGTCATTATCAATGTTTTACTAAATTATATATTAATACCATATTATGGAGCTGTTGGTTCGGCTTTAACAAGTTTTTTAACTCAATTAATTGTTACATTTTTTCAAATTTATCTTTGCTTTAAATTATTTAAACTTAATATTATAAAGGAAATTTTAATACCTTTTTTTCTTTTTTTTATAGGTTTATTACTAATTGGAGAGATCACTAGTAAAATTTTTGCTGTTTGGTATTTTAATATGATTATATTTGGCTTTTCATCTATAATCTGGTCCTTTGCAACAAGGATGATTAGTATTGATTATTTTAAAGTTATAATTTCTAATAAAATATAAAGTTTATGAATTATTCAATTTTCAGTATCCAAGGTTTATTAAAATTTTGCTTTAGATTTAAGTTTATTATATCTGCAGCATGTGTTTTAGCTATAATTATTTCATCAATTATTGCACTGTATTTTTTACCAGTTAAATATAAATCAACTGCTGTAATTTCTCCTGCAACAACTAATTCTATTACTCAAGCTATTTTAATTGAGGACAATCCGTATAAAAAAGATATTTTTGAATTTGGTGAAGACGAATCAGTGGAGGGATTAATGCAAATTTTAACTAGTGATTTTGCCAGAGATTTAGTTATTGATCAATTTAATTTATATGAAAATTATGAAATTAGTAGGGAAGATCCTTATGCTAAGACATGGGTTAATTTAGAATATCAAGAAAACTTTATTTTCAAAAAAAATAATTTAGGTTCTATTAAAATTACAGTTTTTGATGAAGATCCATTCAAAGCATCTGAAATGGCTAATAGTTTTATAGGTATTTCAATGCCAAGTATTATTGACTCGATATATAATAAAGTTAGATATAACCGAGCTATGGATAATATAAGCATCTGTGAATTTAGGCAGGAAATGCTAACAAAAAAATTAAATAATGTTAACGACTCCTTGAATGATTTAAGAGAAAATTATGGTATCATATATCCCGAACGACAAATTGAGAGGTTAACTGAGCAAAAAGCAATTGCTCTTAGGATGAATAATTTAGCAGGCGCAAAAAAAATTCAAAAAGAACTTGATGTTTTTAATAGCCATGTCACAAAACATGATTTTTATAAAGTTCAAAGTTTAGAAATTCAAGAAGAATTGCATAGAATAGAAGATGTTGTGGACTTAGCTTTAATTGAATTAAATTATCCCTTTCAAAATTATTTTATTATTGATAGAGCTGTTCCAGCTGAAAAAAAATCAAAACCCATTCGATGGTTAGTTGTTTTAGGAACACTTCTATCAACATTCTTTTTTACAATAATTACAATACAATCATATTTATTGATTAATAAAATTAAAAATGCAGATAAGTAGGTATCAAAGTATTTTTATAATTTTTTTGTCAGCTATTTTTATTTTTTTTTCTTCTTATATGCTGATAGAAGACAAAGGATGGATTATTTTTTTTCCATTAACTATGTATTTTCTATTTAGTTTGTTTGAAATAAAAAAAATTTTGTGGATAATTGTTTTTTTATCCCCTTTATCTGTTCCAATCAATGAATTAGGTTTTTTTTTTGATGGTATAAATTTCACTTTTCCTACTGAAATATTATTATTTGGGCTTTTATTTGTTCTTATTATTCAAATCTTTTTATTTCCTAATCGATTTACGAACATCTTTAATCATAAAATAACATTTTTTTTAATTTTATATTTACTTTGGATGCTTGTGACTTGTATTACCTCTACTAGCCCAATTGTTTCTTTCAAACTTTTTTTAACTAGATTATGGTTTATAATACCATTTTATTTTTTTAGTATAATACTTTTTCAAAAAAAAGATAATATTTTTAAATTCATTTTAATTTATACAATTCCCTTGTGTATTGTTGTAATTTATACTCTTACTCAACAGTCCGGTGATTTATTTGACAGTAAATTAGCAAATGGGGCAGTTTACCCTTTTTTTAATGATCATACATCATATGGGGCAATATTAGCTTTTTTTATACCCTCTATTTTTATTTTTATGACAAATAGAAAAATTGCAAAAAAATATGATATTATTCTTATTGTTATATTTATAATTCTTTTGGTTGGTTTATTTTTCTCATATACTAGGGCGGCTTGGCTTAGTTTTATAATTGCTTTATTTTTTGGTTTATTTATTAAGTGGAGACTTAATTTTAAACATTTCATTTCATTATTTATTCTATTTTTTGGATTAGTTTATGTTTTTCAGGATAAATTGATTTCAAGTGAGGAAAGTTCAAATTCATTTTTAACTCATTTCCAGTCAAGTTCAAATATTTCTACTGATGCTTCTAATATGGAAAGAATCAATAGATGGAATTGTGCAATTAAAATGTTTAATGAAAAGCCAATTTATGGCTTTGGTCCAGGAACTTATCAGTTTGAATATTCCTCTTTCCAAGATCCGGACGATAAAACTATTATCTCAACAAAATTTGGAGATGGAGGAAATGCGCATAGCGAATATTTAAGTGCTTTGTCTGAAACAGGTATTTTTGGTCTTATTACCTTTTTAATGTTAATTGGCATCGTGTTTTTTAAAGGAATTGGTCTTTATTATAACTTAGAGTGTAGCGAAAGTAGAGTATATGTTTTGTGTTCTTTGGTTGCGCTCATGACCTATTTTATCCACGCATTGTTTAATAATTTTTTGGATATTGACAAGGTATCAATAGCTTTATGGTCCTATATAGCTATAATTGTATCAGTTGATTTAAGGTTTAAAAAAGAGAATTTAAATATTGACTCTTTCTAAGTATTGGCCACTATTTGTATCTACTTTAATATGGTCTTCTTCGTTTATAAAAAGTGGAACATTAACTTTTGCTCCAGTTTCTAGTACGGCTGGCTTTAATGCATTTGTAGCAGTATTACCTTTTTCACCTGGCTCAGTGGATTTAACTTTTAAAGTAACGTTTGAAGGCAGATTACATGAAATAGGTCTATTTTCATCAGTATAAAAAATAATTTCAGCTATATTCCCTTCCTTTAAATATTCAGGTGCATTAATTAATTCTTTTTGGATAGCTAGTTGTTCAAAAGAATTTTTATCCATAAAATGGAATGAATCTCCATCTTTATATAAAAATTGAGATGCTCTATTCTCAATTCTAATTATTTCTATTTTAACACCAGACGTAAATGTGTTCTCCAAAACTCTTCCGGTGTTTAAATTTCTAATTTTTGTACGTACAAAGGCAGGTCCTTTTCCGGGTTTTACGTGTTGAAATGATTCTATTTTCCAAATATCATTGTTATGCTTTATACATAACCCATTTTTAAAATCTGCTGTTGTTGCCATATTAAAATTTTATTATTCCACTATTGGATTTTTTTATAAAATTAATAATTTCTTTTTCTTCTTTGTTTAGCTTTTCTTTTTTATCTAATATTTTTAATGCTTGTGATGTATTATATCCCATATTTGAAAATATTCTATAAGTATTCTTTATATTATTTATTATTTCATTGCTAAAATTATTTCTTTTAAGTCCAACAATATTTATACCTATAAATTTCACAGGTTCTTTTGCTACCTTAATATATGGTGGTATATCTTTTCTTACTAAACTTCCCCCAGAGACCATACAAAATTTCCCTATAGTTAGAAATTGTTTGACTGCACAAAGACCACCCATTACAACATTATTTTCAATTTTTACGTGCCCTGCTAAGTTTACTGCATTAGCCATAATGCAATTATCTCCAATTATACAATCATGCGCAATGTGGCAATATGTCATGATAAAACAATTTTTACCAACAATTGTTTGTCCAGTAGCTTCAGTGCCCTTATTTATAGTAACATATTCTCTGATAATTGTATTATCTCCAATAATAACACTTGTATTTTCGTTATTATATTTTAAATCCTGAGGGTCAGAGGAAATAATTGATCCTGGATATATTTTGCAATTTTTACCAATTCTTGCACCTGGAAATATTGTTACATTTGATCCAATCCATGAATTTTTCCCAATTTCAACATCTTCATGAATTATACTAAATGAATCTATTTTAACATTTTCGTCAATTTTGGCTTTAGGGTTAATTATATTCATCTATTTTACTTTATCAATTTTAGCCATTAATTCTGCTTCAATTACAACATTTTCACCAACAAATCCTTTTCCATTCATTTGGCAAATACCCCTTCTAATTGGAGCAACTAGAACTAATTCAAAAATAATTACATCACCTGGAATAACTTTTCGTTTAAATTTAACATTATTTATTTTCATGAAATAAGTCAAATAATTTTCGGGGTCAGGCACCGTACTTAGAGCAAGAATTCCACCTGTTTGAGCCATTGATTCGATTTGTAAAACACCTGGCATTACTGGCTCTTCAGGAAAGTGTCCTCTAAAATAATCTTCATCTTCCTTAACATATTTAACTCCCACAACGTAATTTTCCTTTAATTCTCTAATTTCATCTATAAGAAGAAATGGTTCGCGATGAGGCAATATTTTTTTTATTTCTTCTAGATCCATTAATGGACTTTCTTTAAAATTTATAGATGGAACTTTATTTATTTTTTTCATGATTTTATATATCTCTTTAGCAAATTTAATATTAATTAAATGACCTGGTTTATTAGCAATAATTTTACCATTAATTTTTTGCCTGATTAAAGACAAATCTCCAATTAAATCTAAAAGTTTGTGCCTTGCAGGCTCATTTTGAAAAGACACAGATTCTTTATTTAGAATACCCTTTTTGAATTTATTGTTTTTTGAGTTTTTTTCTAAAAAAATAATAGTATTATTNATGTCTCCTCCCTGNATTAAACCTTNGTTTTTCAACTCGTNAATTTCATTAAAAAAACAAAATGTTTTTGCAGGAGCAATTTCTAAAATAAAATCATTTAAATTATTTAATACAGCTTTTTGTTTTAATAATACATCTGAGTTATAATCTATATCAACTGTAATTTCAAAATCATCTGAAGGAAAATATTCAATTGAACTTAATTCATGTGTTACTTTTATATATCTATCAAGTTTAATTTTTGTTATTTTTTTTTCATGTTTTTTGATTCCTGCATTTAGTAATAGGTCAATAAAAGATTTTGATGACCCATCTAGTATCGGNAATTCTTCAGAATCAATTTCAATATTTAAATTATCTATTGAAAGAGCATAGCATGCTGCGCAAAAATGTTCNATTGTCATTATAGAATAGTGATTTTCTTTAATTTTAGTGCTTCTATATGTATCAAAAACATTTTCTATTTTAACTTCAATTCTAGGCTTAGAATCAATATCAATCCTAGTAAAAACAATTCCAGTATCCTCTTCAGCTGGTTTAATTTTCATAAATACTTTTTTTCCAGTGTGTANACCAATTCCTTTACATGANATTTCATTTAATATTGTTTGTTGATAATTCATAAATATTTATTTAGTATTATCTAAATTTTTAAAATGTATATATGCTTTTTGAAATTTCATTTTATCAAATGCAATCGGNCCCTGAACTACAGAGCCAGNCTTTTTTATACTTTTTGTTACACCTGAATTTCCAGCAATTTTAACCTCGTCAGCAATTTTTATGTGATCAGAAATAGCAACTTTACCTCCAATAATACAATTTTTTCCAATTTCAGTAGAGCCAGCAATACCGCAGTGGCCAGCTATAATTGTACCNTAATTGATTTTAACATTATGCCCTATTTGAACTAGATTATCAATTTTCACGTTTTCTTCAATAATAGTAGAGTCACTATGCGTTAGACCTTTATCAATACATGAATTAGCTCCAATTTCAACATTATTTTTTATAATAACGTTTCCTAAATGGTACAGCTTNATATTTTTTTTATTTCGATTTATAAAACCAAACCCATCAGCACCAATTACTGCCCCTGCGTGAATTATACAATTTTCACCAATAATAGAGTTATTATAAATAGATACATTAGAATAAATGATTGTATTTTTTTTTATTTTAACATTGTTACCAATAAAACAATTAGGAAATATTTTTACATTTTCTTCAATGATACAGTTATTTTGAATAATAGTATTTTGTCCGATTTCCACTGTATTGTCTGNATGGTAATTAGCTTTTTTATTTGTTTTTAATGAATATTTTTTTTNCTCATCATTATAAAATAATTCTAATATTTTAGAAAAAGAATGTTGNGGATCTTTTACCTTAATNAATGTTTTNTCTGNATTATCGTTTATTTCAAANTGTTTGTTAACTATTAATANATCTGACTNGGACTTTGTNTAATACTTTAAATAATTTTCATTTTTGATATATGATATTGANTTNNCCCATCCATTTTCAATACCACAGACAGAGTTNATAGTGATATTTGGATTTCCAAAAACTTTTCCTTCACCTAANATTTGTACTATTTCATTTGCAGTTAAATTCATTTCTTAGATTTTATATCCTTTAGGGAAACATATAAAGTTTTTAATTATTGTATTTTGAAATTTATTAAAATGCAAATCTTTATCTATACTTGAAACATAAACCATATTATTATTGTGACGAAGAATTTTTATTGGATTATTTTTTTTGTCATATATTTTATTTTTAGTCTGTATTTGAAAAATAAAATATTTAAGNTCACTGNTNCTAATTTTTTTATTTTGATTATTANNATGAATTTTTTTTAAGTTTATCTTAGAATTATCTAATTCTTTGATTTTTAGTAGGTTTCTTTTTATTATTCTATTACATAGAGATGATAANATAAAATCTTTTGANTTTGTCCANTCTTTAATNCATGTNAGAACATCATAGTCATCAATTTTAGAAAACAAATCTATTTTTTCTTTTATTTTTCCGTCATCAAATAAGTCAATTTCTTGAGCCAAAAAAGGTTTAATTGATTTTGTTACAAAAAGATCATTTTCTTTGTGAAAAATTTCTTTTGCTCTTTTTANAATATTCATTAAAGTGTATTCAGCTGAGAGCACAGTTTTGTGAGTATAAACTTGTAAATACATAAGTTTTCTTGANAATAAAAACTTTTCAATNGAATATAAACCCTTTTTTTCAATTACTAACTCCTGATTATAAACATTATACATGTCTATAATTCTTTTAGAATTCACAATTCCTTCAGCTACACCAGAGTAAAAGCTATCCCTGTTTAAATAATCTAATCTATCAACATCAATTTGGCTTGAAATAAGTTGATGGAAAAATTTTCTTTTATATTTATTTTTAAAAATTTTTATTGTTAAATCTAATTTTCCTTTAAATTCTTTGTTCAATAGTTCCATGAAAGCTAAAGAGATTTTTTCATGAGAAATTTTTCTAATTAAACTATTTTCAAGAGCATGTGAAAATGGACCATGACCAATATCATGTAATAATATTGCAATTAATAATGCTTCTTCTTCTTTAGTGCTAATTTTTATATTTTTATTTCTTAATACAATTATAGCTTTTTCCATAAGATGCATTGCTCCAATAGCATGATGAAATCTTGTGTGATTAGCTCCNGGGTAAACTAGATATGAAAGGCCTAACTGAGATATTCTTCTTAGTCTTTGAAAGTAAGGGTGCTGAATAATATTATATACAAATTTATTTGGTATTGTAATAAAACCATATATTGGGTCGTTTAATATTTTATTTTTTGTCTTTTTCACTTATTGAGAAAAGATTAAATTTAGGATTTCNATTTTAATTTTTTAAATATAATGGAAAATTTTAAAATATTATGGGTTGATGATGAGGTGGAATTATTAAAGCCTCATATTTTATTTTTAGAAGAAAAAGGTTTTAGGGTTGATATNTCTTCAAACGGAAGTGATGCTATACAAATGATTAAAAAAGATTTGTTTCACATTATTTTTTTAGATGAAAATATGCCTGGGTTAAGCGGATTAGAAACTCTTGAGAAAATCAAGGAGATAAGTAATGTTCCTGTTGTTATGATAACTAAAAGTGAAGAAGAACATTTAATGGAAGATGCAATAGGCTCTCAAATATCAGATTATTTAATTAAACCTGTCAATCCCAATCAAATTTTACTTTGTGTAAAAAAAATATTAGATAATAGTAGATTGATTCATAATAAATTTCAAAAAGATTACAGAGGAGGTTATACTGAGATTTCTAACTTAATTAATTCTGCATCAACTTATGAAGAGTGGGCAAGTTTATATCAAAAACTTGTAAAATTAGAGTTACAATTAGACTTGTTAAATGATGANGCAATTGAAGAAGTTTTTTTAATGCAAAAAAGGGAGGCTAATTTAAGATTTTATAAGTTTATCAAAGACAATTATNCTTCCTGGTTTTTAAAAGAAAAATCTCAACGACCGCAATTATCCCATGAAATAATTAAAGAAAATGTTTTCCCACTAATTAAAAACAAGCCTGTTTTTTTTATACTTATTGATAATTTAAGATTAGATCAATGGTTTATTATTAAACCTTTGATTGAAGAATTCTTCACCTTAAAAACAGAAAAAACTTATTGTAGTATCTTGCCTACTGCAACTCAGTACTCTAGAAACGCAATTTTTTCAGGACTAATGCCGTCTGATATTTATAAAAAAAATCCTGATTTGTGGGTNGATGATATTGATGACGGGGGAAAAAACTTATATGAATCTGAATTATTAGAAAAATTATTAAATTTTTTTAGAATTGATTGTAAAACTAGTTTCAATAAAATATTGAATTTAAATGCTGGNAAAAAATTAGTTAATCANGTAAATGATTTATTAAATAATAACTTAAATATAATCGTGTATAATTTTGTAGATATTTTATCTCATGCTAAAACTGAAATTAAAATGATAAAAGAATTAGCAAATAATGAAAAATCTTATAGAGATTTAACATATACTTGGTTTAAAAATTCTCCTTTATTTAGTTTTCTTAAAGAATTATCAACAAAAAATGCAGAAGTTATTATAACTACTGATCATGGNACAATTAATGTTAATCAACCAATTCAAATTATTGGAGAAAAAAATATTTCTACAAATCTTAGATATAAAAAAGGAAGAAGAATTAATTTTAATTCCAAAGATGTTTTTTATATTAAAAATCCAAATGATATAATGCTCCCTAGTACAAATTTATCTTCAATGTATATTTTTGCAGGAAATGAAAACTTTTTTGCGTATAGAAATAATTATAATCACTATGTTAGTTATTATAAGAACACTTATCAACATGGTGGAATTTCAATGGAGGAAATGATAATTCCATTTGTTCATTTTTCAACAAAGAACTAATGAAAACAGAATTTAAAATTTACTCAGAAGCTTGTCTTATTGAAGTTGCAAAATATATTTTAGATAATACCAATGATAAAATATTTATTTTCCAGGGTGATCTTGGTGTAGGTAAAACAACATTTATTAAGTACTTTTGTATNCAATTAGANATAGTTGATAATGTTACCAGTCCTACTTTTCCCATAATAAATGAGTATATTAATAATAAAAATGAAAGTATTTTTCATTTTGATTTTTATAGNTTAGATGNTTTAAAAGATGTTAGAGAAATAGGAGCNGAAATGTATTTAAACTCTGGAAATTATTGTTTTATTGAATGGCCCGATTTAATTAAAAATTATTTNCCAGATAATTATGTTTCTATATCAATGTTTTTTGAAGATGACTATAGATTAGTTAAAATATATTAATTTTCTCACTATGGATAATGAACAATTTTTATCTTTTTCTGCTTCTGGATTTAGTCTCCCGCAAGAAGAGGTTGTTGAACTTAAAAAAAGTAGTAAGTCTTTAATTATTGGTATACCAAAAGAAATTTTATTAGAAGAAAAAAGAATAGGTTTATCCCCTGATGCTGCTTCTTTATTAATTAATAATGGTCATCAAGTTATAATGGAAAGGGGTGCTGGAAATTCTTGCAGTTTTACNGATCAAGAGTATAGTGAAGCGGGTGTTAAAATTGTTGAAAATCCTGAAGAGATATTTAGTTCAGATATTATATTAAAAGTTTCACCACCTACATTAGGCGAGATAAATATGATGAAAAATGGTAAAACTTTAATATCAGCTCTCCAGTTAAAAATTCAAAAAAAAGAGTTTTTTAAAAAATTAATGGATAAAAAAGCAACTGCTATAGCATATGATTATATTCAAGATGAAGATGGNATTTTCCCTGTTGTTAGATCTATGAGTGAAATTGCGGGAAACTCATCAATTTTNATTGCCGCCGAGTGTTTAAATAGTTTTAATGGTGGAAGAGGTATTTTGCTTGGCTCTATTGCTGGAGTTAGTGCTACAAATGTTGTTGTTTTAGGAGCTGGAACTGTTGGTGAATTTGCAACTAGATCAGCATTGGCATTAGGTGCATCAGTTAAAGTCTTTGATAATTCTTTGCATAAATTAAGGCGAATACAAGATAGATTAGGAGTTATAATTGATAATAGCATGCTTCATCCTAAAGTATTAGAAAAAGCAATTAGACGAGCAGACGTGGTTATAGGTGCCGTTAGAGTTAAAGATAGAAGAACTCCGTGTATTATTTCTGAAGAAATGATAAAATTAATGAAACCCCAATCTGTTATAGTTGATGTTAGTATTGACCGAGGTGGTTGCTTTGAAACATCAGAAATAACCTCCCATTCAAACCCAACTTTCATTAAACATGATGTTATACATTATTGTGTGCCAAATATTCCATCAAGAATGGCTCGAACAGCTTCATTTTCATTAAGTAATATTTTTTCAACATTATTAATGAAAATAGGTAAGTATGGTGGGGTGCAAAACGCTATTATAAATAACCATAAAATAGGAAATGGTGTATATATAATTAATGGAAATCTAATTAATAAAGGAATAGGAGAGTGGTATAATTTACCATATAAATCGTTAGAGTAATGAATATTTTTTCAAGATTTAAGTTTTTTTTAATAGGAATATTTTTTGGTTCTATACTTGTCTTCTTTTTTTTTGGAGACAAAGTAAAAGACTGGTTTTTTTATTATTCATCATCCGGTAGAATCGTTAGTCACATAACTGAACCTAGATTTACTCTAATTAATAAAAAAGATACCATTTCTGATTACCTTTCTGTTCAACAATTGTTTACTGAATTAGAAAATAGAAAGAGTGATTTAGGAATAGATTTGGTTTCGTATGATTCTCTTAATCAAATGGAAAATCCAATAAAATATATTAAGGATAATACACCTAAAATTAAAGATGGTACAATAAAAATAAATAAAAAAAACATTCTTTACTCTGAAAAAGTGATTACAAAACTGGGTATAAGTAATCTTAAAGATTCTATAGTTTTTAGTATAATTGATGATTTAATTTTAACTTCAAAAGTTAAAATATTAGACAGAGGAGAATGTTATATATACTCGTTAAAAAATAAATATAATGAAGAAGATTTTGAATTTATTTTTGAATCATGTAACTCTAATGTCAAATTAGTTGATTTTAAATAGATTAATTTTTCCTTCTATTTAATTCTTGATTTATTAAATTTAATTCTCTGGAAGTTTGACCCTTAACTGAAGAGTTTTCTTCAGCTCTTCTAATTAAATAGGGTATCATTTCTTTAATTGGTCCAAAAGGAACATATTTTGAAACATTATAGCCCTTTTCTGATAAATTAAAACTTATATGATCGCTCATTCCTAGTAATTGAGAAAAATGAATTCTACTATCATTTTTTTTGAGATTATTTTTTTTCATTAATTCAGCGAGTAAAACACAGCTATTTTCATTGTGTGTGCCTGAAAAAATTTCAATTTCTTCAATATTTTTAATACAGTATTCTAATGCCAAATTAAAATCTCTATCACATTCTTTTTTTGTATTATGAATAGGAGATTCATATCCGTTTTTGATTGCTCTATTCCTCTCTTTTTCCATGTATGCTCCCCTAACTAATTTTAGACCGATTTTGTGCTTTTTTTTCGTGGCATTAAGATGTATTTTTTTTAAGTAATTTAATTTATCTTTTCTGTAAAGTTGAATTGTATGAAAGATTATTGTTTTATCTTTTGTATTATATTTAGCCATTAATTTCTCTGTTATTCTATCAATCTCATCTTGTATCCAACTTTCTTCTGCATCTATCAAAATAGGAACGGAATTATCTTTCGCTATTTGACATATTTCATTAATACAGTCTAAATTTCTTTCTTTGCTATTAAATGAAATCAAGGCACTCATTTTAAATACACAAAATGTTATATTTTCATTGTTTTTAGCTTCTTGAATTGTATTTATGATTTCCTTTTTTGTGGTTTGTATATTTTTGATATCACCTTCAACAGAGTAGTCTAGAATGGAGCCAATATTATATTCATTTAATTCGTTAATACAATTCTTACATTCTTCGATTGTTTCTCCACCACAAAATTGATCAAAAAATAAATTTTTAATTATTTTATTTGAAGGTAATTTAAGTTTATTTGAAATTAATAATAAAAATTTACCTGCTTTTACAAGAAAAGGAAAACTTAAAAGTTTAAATAATTTTTTAGATTTTTTTAATCTTTTATTGCTCTTAGACTTAAAACCTATTTCTGTGTTTTCAAACATATTTTTAAATAAGATTACAAATATAATTAAAACAACTTTTAACAATTTTATGTTGTTTAATTATATTTAACAATTATATGAATAATTTACAATCAAAGACATCCGATGTTTATATAAATGGCATAGGAGAAAAATATTTAAATTTTTTTTTAGAAAATAACTCTAAAAATATTTTTATTCTAGTTGATACTAACTCCCAAAATTTTTGTTTAAGTTTTTTTTTGTCAAAATTTAATATTTCAAATTATCAATTACTAAAAGTGCCAGCTGGCGAGTCATCCAAATCTTTCCTTCAATTAACTTATTTAATTGATTCTTTGATAAAAGCTAATGCTGATAGAAATTCTATATTAATTAATCTTGGAGGAGGAGTAGTTTCTGACCTTGGGGGATTTTTAGCATCTGTGTATAATAGGGGAATTAGCTTTATAAATGTACCAACAACTTTATTAGCACAAGTAGATGCTTCAATTGGAGGTAAAAATGGCATTAATTATGGTAAAGTTAAAAATAAAATTGGAGTTATTAATTATCCTCTATTTACAATTATTTTAACAAAATTTCTTGAATCCCTTCCACAAAAAGAAATAATTTCAGGTTATGGTGAAATTTTTAAATACGGACTTATTTTTGATAGAAAATTATGGAATAAACTTACTTTATTAAATTTAAATATTGAGAATTCTAAAAAAATAGTAGAGCGTTCGGTAAAAATTAAAAAATCTGTTATACAAATAGATAAAAGAAAAAAAAATTATAGAAACATTTTAAATTTTGGTCATTCGATTGGTCATGCAATTGAATCTTCAAATTCTGAAACTTGTAATATTGATCACGGCTTGGCTGTTGTAATTGGAATGATTTGTGAATTATATATTTCAAATCTGGTAGTTAAACTTCCGTCAAAAGATTTAAATCAATCAATAAAAGTTTTGACTGAAAAATTTCCTACAAGAAAAATAATTAATTTGAATAAAGTTTTAGATTATCTTAAACTAGATAAAAAAAATAATTATGGTAAATTAATTTTCAGTTTAGTTCCTAATATAGGAGAGTGTTTATATAATCAAGAAGTAAGTGAAAAAATTGTATATGAATCTTTAGTTTTTTATAATCAGCTTCATGACTAATCAAATTATTTTAAAAAAATCTAATGCAATTTTAGAAAATTGTAATTTGAATATTTCAGGTTCTAAAAGTATTTCTCAAAGAGCATTAATTATTCAATTTTTAAATTCACATTATTTAGAATTAAATAATTTATCTGACTCTAATGACACTAAGACATTAAGTGAAATTTTAAAAGAAATTAAAAAAAAAAATAAAATTAATGTTGGTCAGGGCGGTACAACCTTCCGTTTTTTAGTTCCATTGCTATCTTTAATTGATAAAGAATTTCAAATAGATGGTCACTCCACATTAAACTCTAGGCCATTTCTAGGCTTGGTTAATGCATTAAAGCAATTTGGAGTAAAATTTAAATTTTTTTCACAAAATTCACATTTCCCATTTAAAATTCATGGAGGCGAAATGGTTTCTAAATTAGTAACTATTGAGTCAGATAAAACAAGTCAATTTGTATCAGGATTATTATTAATAGGTCCTTATATCAAAGGAGGGTTAAAATTAAAATTAAATACTAAAACTGTATCATTATCTTATATTGAAATGACTATTCAAATGATGAGAATTTGTGGTGCTAATGTTAGTTATGATAAAAAATTAATTTTTGTTAAAGAGGGTGGTTACTCAAGTATTATTAAAAATATTGAATCAGATTGGACATCATTGTCTTATATATATGAATGTATTGCTATTTCAAACAAAGCTGAAATTACTGTTTCATCATTTAGATATCCTAGTTTACAAAAAGATTCTGACATTATTTTGTTTTTTAATTTTTTAGGTGTGTCAACAAAATTTAATAATGATAGTATAATAATAAAAAAAATTAGTAATTCTTTACCTATTTTAATAGAATGGGATGTTTTAAATAATCCTGATCTAATGCCCACTTATTTAGTTTCTTGTTTTGCTCTGGGAGTTAATTTAAAATTAAAAGGAATTGAATCTTTAGCTTATAAAGAGTCAAATAGGTTGCAATCTGTTAAGAGTAATTTAGAAAAATTTAATGCTAAAATTAGAATAAATAATAATCTATTAATTCTAGATTCTTCTAATTCTTTATTTGTTGAAAAAGAAATAGATACATATAGTGATCATAGAATTGCTTTGGCTTTCAGCCCTTTAGTTATTAAAACAAAGTCATTAAAAATTAATCATCCTCACGTAGTTGAAAAATCTTATCCAAAATACTGGAATCATTTAAATAAAATGGGTATTGAAGTATTTTTTCAAAAATAACATATAGATTTGTTCATAAATAAAATAATTATTACATGATTAATTTTGCAGATCTTTTAACTATAACAGTCACATTATTTGCTGTAATTGATATTTTAGGCAATATTCCTCTAATTATTACACTTCGTCAAAAAACAGGGGAGATTAATGCATTAAAAGTTACATGGGTATCAGGATTAATTATGGTAGTTTTTTTATTTATTGGAGAAGATATTTTAAACATGATAGGTATAGATTTAAAGTCGTTTTCTTTAGCAGGTGCTTTTGTAATTTTTTTAATTGCAATTGAAATGATTTTAAATATTGAATTATTTAAATCAGGTGATAAATCTACTAGAAAAGTCACCGAAATTGTACCCTTAGCATTTCCTTTAATTGCTGGATCGGGAACTTTGACAACTCTATTATCTTTAAAAGCAATAGATAATTATTCCTATTTAGAAATATTTTCAGGATTAACAATAAATATTATAATCGTTTTTATTGTACTTAAAATGATTATACCTATAGAGCGAATAATTGGCCAGGTAGGTATAGAAATATTAAGGCGAGTTTTTGGTATTATTTTATTAGCAATTGCAATAAAATTAAGTGGATTATAAAATAACTAAGAAACCCTGAACTTAAACTTTTCTTTTTGTAAGTCTAAATTTGCCTTTACAATTTTTTCCTTTAAGTTTTCTTTATATTTAACAGTTTTCTCAAATACTTTTGAGTCATTGGTTGCTAACATTTGAGAAGCAAGAATCCCAGCATTCAGAGCACCATTTATTGCTACTGTTGCAACAGGTATTCCGGGAGGCATTTGAACTATCGCAAGTAAAGAGTCTAATCCATCAAGAGATGCTTTAATAGGAACTCCAATAACAGGAATAGGTGTCATAGCAGCAATAACACCTGGTAAATGAGCAGCCATTCCAGCTCCTGCAATAATAACTTTTATACCATTATTTGCTGCATTTTTTGCAAATTTTTCTACTTGATCTGGAGTTCTGTGAGCAGAAAGGGCATTAACTTCAAAAGGAATTTCCATTTCTTCAAAGAAATTTGCTGCTTTTTTCATAACTGGCCAATCAGATGTGCTTCCCATTATTATACTTACTATAGGTTTCATATTCAAAAAAATTAAAATTTTATTATTAATAGTAGTCTAATATAAAGTTTAATTATTATACATTTATAAGAATATAAAATAATTTTTTTAGGATGTTAAATATTATAATTTTTGGCCCTCCTGGTTGTGGAAAGGGAACACAGTCTAGTTTAATTATTGATAAATATAATTTGAATCATTTATCAACAGGCGATGTTTTTAGAAAAAATATAAAAGAAAAATCTCGACTTGGAGAATTAGCAAAAAAATATATGGACCATGGAAAGTTAGTTCCAGATCAAGTAACGATAGATATGCTTAATGATGAAATAAACAATTATAAAGATTCAAATGGTTTTATATTTGATGGTTTTCCTAGAACTATAGATCAAGCAAAAGCTTTAGACTCCCTCTTATCAGAAAAGAATGAAAAGATATCACTTATATTATCATTACATGTTTCTGAAAAAGAGTTATTAAAAAGATTACTATTGAGGGGAAAGGATAGTGGTAGGGTTGATGACCAAAGTGAAGAAGTTATATTAAATAGAATTAATATTTATAAGAAACAAACATTAGTGTTAAAGGATTATTATGAGAATTCAGGGTATTTTTTTCAAATAAATGGTGAGGGGAAAGTAAATCATATTACAGATGACATATTTAGAGTAATTGATAATTACATAGAATAAATTATGTCTCAGTCTAAAAATAACTTTGTAGATTTTGTTCGAATATATTGTAAATCAGGAAAAGGAGGATCTGGATCCAAACATCTTAGAAGAGATAGATTGACTGCAAAAGGCGGTCCCGATGGTGGAGATGGCGGAAGAGGGGGTCATATCATTATCAAATCTAATAGAAATAAGTGGACCTTATTACATTTAAAATATACTAAACACATAAAATCACCAAATGGTTTAAATGGAGGAAAAAGTCTTAGTACTGGTGCAGATGGAAATGATGTAGTAATTGATGTTCCAATAGGTACAGTTGTTAAAGATATTCAAAGTGATAAATTTTTATTTGAGTTTGATGATGACAATCAAAAATACATTTTATGTAAAGGTGGAAGAGGAGGAAAAGGAAATGCTTTTTTCAAATCTTCAACAAGACAAACTCCTAGATTTTCTCAAGAGGGAGAAAATGGAGTTGAGCTAGCTGTATCATTAGAGTTAAAAGTTTTAGCAGATGTTGGTTTAGTAGGTTTGCCAAATGCTGGGAAATCAACTTTGCTCTCAGTCATTACAGCAGCTAAACCCAAAATAGGTGATTATGAATTTACTACTTTAACACCAAATTTAGGAATGGTAAACTATCGAGATGGTCAATCTTTTGTAATTTCTGATATACCAGGAATTATTGAAGGCGCTCATAAAGGTCGTGGTTTAGGACATAGGTTTTTAAGACACATAGAAAGAAATTATTGTTTATTATTTTTAATTTCTATTGAAGATGAAAACATTGGGAAAACATATGAAATGCTGCTTAATGAATTGGGGCTTTATGATGAGACTATGTTGCAAAAAAAAAGAATTATTGTTATATCAAAAGGGGATTTAAATAACAATGTAAATGAAAGAAAGGCTATTTTAAAAAATCTACCAAAAAATATTAAATGCTTATTTATTTCTTCAGTTTCAACAGAAGGTTTGTCTGATTTAAAAGATGAGCTTTGGAATATATTAAATTAATATGATTGATAAAATAATTGAACTTGATAAAGAGTTATTTATTTATTTAAATAAAAGTGAGTCTATAACTGATTTTTTTTGGATTTTTATAACTGATAGGAAGGTGATGTTTGTTATGTTATTATCACTTATTATTTATTTATTATATAAATATGAAAGTAACAGTTATAAATTAACTATTTTTTTAATAATTATAACTTTTATATCAACAGATTTAATTCATAATCATTGTTTTAAGGAGGTATTTCAAAGGCTTAGGCCATGTTGGGATCCTGAAATTTCTGAAAAATGTAGAGTTTTAGTTGAAAAGGGGGGGGAATATGGTTTTGTTTCTGGCCATGCCGCAAATTTCTTTGGAATTATGAGTATTATTTTTTTTCGTCTTCCAAATATTAAAACTCTAATTAAATTCATTTTTTTTATTTGGGGATTATTAATTTGTTATAGTAGAATTCATGTTGGTAAACATTATCCACTTGATGTTTTTTTTGGTGCTATTTTAGGACTAATTTTAGCATATTTGATACATAAAATCACAAAGTTATTTCTTTCTCAAAAAAAATATAATTATTGAAATTAATATAGCAATAAATATATCAAGCCAAGGGTTAGCATTTGGATAACCAATATTCCAAACAATTATCATATATAACCAAAGAAAATATATTTTATCAATCATGTTAATTTACAGATCATTAAACCATCTCTTATTGGGATTAATATATTTTCCACTCTAGAATCATTTAATATTTTTTTATTTAGCTTTTTAATTTCAGTTGTTTCTAAATCAGAATCCTTTGATTCATTTATTACTTTACCACTCCAGAGCACATTGTCAATTAAAATAAAACCGTTTTTATTTAATTTTTTAATACATATATCATAATATAAACAATAGTTTTTTTTGTCAGCATCAATAAAAATAAGATCAAATTTATCTTTTAAATTTGGAATGATTTTTTTAGCGTCCCCCGTATGTAAGTATATTTTTTCTTTGTTTTTAGATTTTGAAATAAATTTTTTTGTAAAATCAGAAATTTCGTCATTTATATCAATGCTATGTATTTCTCCATTTTTTGCTAATCCATTGGATAAACATATTGTAGAATATCCAGTATATGTTCCAATTTCAAGAATTCTTCTAGGCTTATTTAATGAGCTAAGCATTTTTAAAAACAAACCTAGATAGTGCCCTGAAATCATNCGTGGCATTAAAATTTTGTGNTTTGTTTCTCTGTTTAGTTTTTCTAGAAGAGGNTCCTCTTTGCTTGAGTGNTCAATGCAGTATTTTTCAATAATNGGATCTATAAAATTCACTTTAGTTTTTTCATAAAGTTACAAAATGATTATTTTCGTAGAAANTTTTTTAATNATGTNTGCNAAATATCTTTCATTNTTATTCTTTNTTTATTTTATCCCATCATATGGNCAGTTCTGGGAAAATTCTAAATCTGAAATAGAANCTGAANAAGTTCAAGATGAAAAAAAACAAGATTTAGGCTTAATTTCTTCCAAAATTATTAACTGTGAAAAATTTGATGGTTTATTTACAATTTATAGAGATAATTCTAATGGAAAAATGTTCATGTTAATTCACAAAGATCAATTAGAAAAAGAATTTATTTACTTTAGTTATATTGAGAATGGTATTACAGATGCTGGTTATTTTAAAGGTAATTATAGGGGTTCAAAAGTTTTTTCAATTAAAAAACATTTTAATAAAATTGACTTTTTTATTGAAAACACAAATTATTTTTTTGATGAAGAAAGCCCTTTGCATAAATCATCTCATTCCAATATAAATAAACCCTTTATTGTAAGTCAAGAAATTATTGCTACTAATTCTGATGGCACCTTGTTTTTAATTGATGCTGATAACATTTTTCTTACAGAAGTATTTCAACAAATTAAAAGATATTACTCTTCGTCATNNAGAGGATATAAACTAGGTAAGNTAAACAAGCAAAAAACAAGATGTGTAAANATTAGAAATTATCCAAAAAACACAGATTTTGTAATAGATTATTATTATGATACACCAACACCTAGTACTAGAACTAGTATGGCTACCACAGACTCCAGAGTAATTAATATACGATTACAGCATTCACTCATAGAAATGCCNGATACTAATTTTAAANCTAGAAAAGATGATCCTAGAATAGGTTATTTCACATCTAAAATAAATGATATGACATCTGTAGATCCTCTTTCAAATAATGATGTAATCCATAAATGGAGATTAGAGAAAAAATATCCAGATTCAATTATTTCAGAACCAGTTAAACCGATTGTTTTTTGGATTGAAAACACCACACCATATGAAATAAGAGATTATATTAAGGAAGGNGTAGAANGTTGGAATCATGCATTTGAATCTGCAGGATTTAAAAATGCTATNGTTGTAAATNTACAGCCAGACACTGCTAATTGGGATGCGGGTGATATAAGATATAATGTTTTAAGATGGACTTCTTCTCCTTCACCACCATTTGGTGGATACGGGCCTTCTTTCGTTAACCCTAGGACAGGGGAGATATTAGGAGCTGATATAATGTTAGAATGGATATATATAACCAAGAGAATTAATTATTCTGATATTTTTGATAATTATGATGNAAATAATGAAATAAGTAATAAAGAAAATATTTCAAGTATNAATAATCAGGATTATTGTTTAAATGGAATGCATTCTCATCACCAAAATATGTTTGCNTCAAGTTATTTTGACATTGAGAATATTGACAGTNTATATCAACAAGATTTAGTTGAACAGTCAATCAAAAGATTGGTTTTGCATGAGGTTGGTCATACACTTGGTTTAAATCATAATTTTAAAGGAAGTACATTGTTAAGTTTGAATGAGACTAAGGATTTAAATATTGTTTTAGAAAAGGGATTGTGTAACTCTGTAATGGAATACCCTGCAATTAATATTTCTAAAAATATAGAAAGCCAAACCTTATATTATGATACAGTTCCAGGCATTTATGACCATTGGGCAATAGAATTTGCATATTCAGTTTTCCCGGATTCGATAGAAAAAAAAGAATTAAATAAAATTTTATCNAAATCNAATAATCCTGATTTAGCATTTGCCAATGATGCTGATGACATGAGATCTCCTGGAAAAGGAATTGATCCTTACGCTATGATTAATGATTTAACAAATCAACCTGTTCAACATTCAGTTGAAAGAATGGATTTAATTAANTCNTTAATTTATAAGTTAAAAGATAATTATTCTATTGAAGGTGAGTCATATCAGAGATTNAAGAATGCTTTTTCAACTTTGCTTGTTGAGTATAGAAATTGTCTTTCAACAATTTCACGTCAAATAGGTGGTGTTGAAATNAATAGATCATTTTATGATCCAAGTTTAGATCANAGACAACCTTTAAGGCCAATTAATTATGAAGATCAAAAAGAAGCTGTTAGATTTTTAGGTGAATATCTCTTTTCGAAAGATGCTTTAATTTTCTCTGACAACCTTTATAGTTATCTTCAAACTCAAAGAAGGGGTTTTAATATTCCATATAATGGTGAGGATCCTAAAATTATGGANCAGATTTTATATCTNCAAAAAATTACTATGTCTCAACTTCTTCATANCAATGTTTTAAATAGAATAAATAATTCATATTACTATGGCAATAATTACACAATTGATGAATATTTTGATGATTTAAATAAATTAATGTTTCAGGATGATTTAACTTCATCAGTTAATTATAATAGACAAAATTTACAAACATATTATACTGAAAGATTAATAGAGNTAATAAATAATTCGTCTTATAATAATATTGCTCAATCTGCAGCTTATTCTAATGTAGATTGGATTTATAATAATTTAAATGTTAATATTGGAGATAATTCATCTAAGAAACATAGAAAGTATTTAATATATTTGATTAATAGTAATTTATATGATAAGAAGTAAATTTATTATAACATGTATTTTTTGTATATGTTTGTTTATATCAAAAATAAGTTTTTCACAAGAATACACTCCTAAAAGATTTTTTAATCCTTTAAATACAATAGATACAAAGCAAAAAAAGAAACCTAAAAATTTTGTTGAGATAATTCAATTTAATAGAAAAAAAAATAAAAAAGAAAAATGTGATTGTCCTGATGATAACNCTTCTGTTAGTTATCAAACTAAACAATTTAGTATTACAAATACTTTTAATAATCTTTTAAAAAAGTTAATTAGTTGTAATAAAGGTTTTGGTAATTTAGCTATGCATGTTCATTTTTCAGATGGTATTGTTGTTAATGGAATCATTGATGAATCTCCTTTTGATAATGGAGATTTAAATGTNGGCATGCAATATTTTGATGGTAATTTAAGTTATGATTTATGGTTATCTGCCCCAATAGTTGATGATAATAATCAAAAATATGGATTAAGGGCAGGTGTTAGTTTTTTTCCTTTGGGTTCGGAAAGAATATTTAGTCCATACTTAGGCACATCAATAGGAATAGAAATAGATTATAATTATGAATCTGTTGTTCAAGGCTTTCAATTTGTTGACAACTGGTATACTGAAATTTATCCACTGGGAAGATTACATGCAGGTGTACAGTATATGTTCAGATGTAAATTAATAATGAAAATGGATGTTTCTTATGCAGCAGGTTCTTATATTGATAGGGATGGAAATCAATTTCCTCACTACAGGCCTTGGGTTGTTTGGAATACCGTTGGTATAAGATTCTAATTTACAAATGATAAGGATATTCCTCGCATTTAATTAAATCTTTTGCAATATCTCTTCTTATTTGAACAATNTTATATTCAGGTTTATTACAAAATTTATTTAATCCCTTTATCATAATTTTTTTAGTTGTACTATCTAANCCTAAAGANCAAATAGTCTTAAATCCGTTATTTTGACAAATATCTANTGCTCTAATAATATAGTTTTTAACTANATTAATTTGCATAGACTTTGCATTATTAATTTTCTCTGCTCTTAAAAGAGCTGATTCTGCCATATATAGTTCAATTATCATATCAGAAATATTTAATAATAATTCTTGTTGATCCTCTAATTTATCTTTAAATATTTGTGATGTTTTCCCAAGAACCATTAGTATAGCTTTTTTCATATTTTCAATACATTTTTTTTCCTGAGAAAGGGCGCCTGTAAAAGTCTTTGTTTTTTTAAAAAATGAAGTAAGACTAATAAGTTCTTTACCTACTTTTTTTGCTTCACTAAATATTGGAAGTTCTTTTTTTATTGCTTTTTTCAGCAGCATACCTACTATAAGCATCCTATTAATCTCATTTGTACCCTCATAAATTCTTGAAATTCTAGCATCTCTGTAAGCAGGTTCCACAATACATTCTGCCGAATATCCCATCCCTCCAAAAATTTGTACTGCTTCATCAGATACATATTTTATAACTTCTGACCCATGAACTTTAGTAATTGCGCATTCTATTGAGTATTCAGAAATACCATCTACTTTTGCTTTTGCTAATGTTTCTCCTTTGGATAAAATTCTATTAGTATTTGAGTCAATATTATGCCCTGCTCTATATAATCCCGCATTTGATGCAAAAATTACGGTAGCCATATTCGCAAACTTTTCTTGGATTGCACCAAATTCACATATATGAGTTTTAAACTGAGTTCTTTGTTTTGAATATTTTATGCTTTCATTCAATACTTTTATTGCTGCACCCACGGTTGCTGCGCATAACTTTATTCTTCCAAAATTTAAGCTGTTCATAGCAATTTTAAATCCTTCTCCTCTTTTTCCTAGCATTTGATCAGATGGAACCTCCACTTTGTCGTAAAAAACTTGTCTAGTCGAAGATGCATTTAGTCCTAATTTTTTTTCTTCATCTCCAAGGCTAAGTCCCTTTACTTTAGATTTTTCAAAAACGAACCCAGTTATATATTTATCATCTTCAATTTTACCAAAAACGATAAATACTTCAGCAAAACCAGCATTACTAATCCATATTTTTTGTCCTGTTATTTCATATTTACTTTGATCCTTACTTAGTTTAGCTATAGTTTTACCGGAATTTGCATCTGAACCTGCATTTGGTTCAGTTAAATTGTAGCATGACATCCATTCTCCAGAACTAATTTTTGGTAAATATTTTTTTTTAATTTCTTCACTACCATATAAAAGAATTGGATAAGTACCTATTCCTGTATGAGCTCCATAGGCAGTGGCAACAGAGCCTGAGTAGCTACTTATTTCTCCACATATTAGCATTGAAGTATTAAGATCCATTCCTAATCCACCATATTCTTCAGGAATGTTGATTCCTAAAATACCCAATTGACCTGCTTTTTTCATTATTTCTTCTGTTAAAGCATAATTTTTATTTTCAAATTCAAATATATTAGGTATAATTTCTTTATTGACGAATTCTTTTGTTGCTTCTAGCATCATTTTTGAATCTTCATTAAAATCTTCTAATGTAAATACTTTGTTACAATCTGTTGAGCTTACTAGAAAACCTCCTCCTTTTAAAAATAGTTCCATATAATTTAATTTATTAGTTCAAAAATCCCTGCTGCCCCTTGTCCTGTTCCCACGCACATTGAAACCATGCCATATTTTTGATTTCTTCTTTTTAATTCATGAATAATTTGAGTTGATAATTTTGCTCCAGTACATCCTAATGGATGTCCTAATGCAATAGCCCCACCATTTACATTTATAATTTCATTATTTAAATTAAGTTCTCTAATTATTGCTAATGATTGAGAAGCAAAAGCTTCATTTAATTCAATTAATTCGATATCATTGATGTTCATATTAATTTTATTTAATGCTTTTGGAATAGCTTCTATTGGTCCAATACCCATGTGTTTAGGTTCTACACCCGCCACCTGATAGCTTAATAGTTTTGCTATTGGTTTAATATTTAATTTGTTAATTAATTTTTCTGACATAACAAAAACAAAAGATGCGCCGTCTGAAACTTGAGATGAGTTACCTGCTGTTACAGTTCCTTTTTGTGCAAATACAGGTCTTAATTTTGATAATTTTTCAATTGTTGTATCTTTTCTTGCCCCCTCATCTGTGTCAATAATATAATCTCTTTTGATTTTTTTTTCGTTTTCATCTAAATAACTTTCTGTAACAGTTATAGGGACAATTTCTTTTTTAAATAATCCATTGCTAATTGCATTAATTGCTTTTTTGTGAGAGTTAAATGCAAATTCATCTTGATCTTCTCTATTAATTTTATAAGATTTTGCTACAGCTTCAGCTGTGGTTCCCATTCCCCAGTACCAGTCAGGATTATTTTTTGCTATTGAGTAATTAGGAACGATTCTCCATCCACCAAATGGAATTGGTGACATAGTTTCTACACCTCCAGCTATAATACAATCTGCCATTCCAGATTTTATTTTAGCTACTGCAATTGCAATTGATTCTAATCCTGAAGAACAGAATCTATTTATTGTCATTCCAGGTACTTTAACTGTGTTTAGACCAAGGAGAGAAATTATTCTTCCAATATTCAAGCCTTGCTCTGCTTCAGGAGTTGCATTTCCAACAATAACATCATCAATTAAATCTTTATTTAATTGAGGATGCTCTGTCATCATTTTTCTAATTAAATCTGCAGCCATGTCATCTGGGCGCATAAACCTAAATCCACCTTTTTTTGACTTACCTATTGCAGTTCTCTTAGCTTGTACTATATATGCTTCCATAAATTTTAATTTCTTAAAGGTTTACCAGTTTTTAACATGTGCTCAATTCTTTCAAGTGTTTTTACCTCTCCGCATAAGGATAAAAAAGCTTCTCTTTCTAAATCTAAAAGGTATTGTTCTGATACTTTAGTTGGATATGATAAATCGCCACCGCAAATTATATGTGCTAATTTTTTTGATATTAAAAACTCATGATCAGTAATATATCCACCTTCTCTCATTGAATCAGCACCGACTAAAAACATACCTAGCCCTTGTTTTCCTAAAACTTTTATATCTTTTTTTTGTGTTGGTTTTTTATATCCCCTTTCTGCTAAGGAAATAGCTTTTAATTTAGCATCTTTAATCAGTAAATTTGAATTTATTGTAATTTCATCAAATCCTTTTCTTAAATAACCTAAGTCAAATGCTTCGTGAGCGGACGTAGAAACTTTTGCCATTCCAATATTTAAAAAAGCTTCTTTCAATTTTGGTAATTCAATATCCCCTGAATAATATGAGTCGGAGGCTCTTAGAGCCATTTCTTTTGTACCTCCTCCTCCAGGTATAAGGCCAACACCTATTTCAACTAGTCCCATGTATGTTTCTGCTGCACTTTGTACTGCATCTGCATGCATTGCTAATTCGCATCCACCACCAAATGTGAATCCATGAGTAGCTACTACAACAGGGATATTAGAATATCTTAATGCCATAGTTGTTTGTTGAAATGTATGAATAGCTAAATTTAAATCTTTATATTCTTGTTCAGCGGCTAGCATAAATATCATTGAAATATCAGCACCAGCCGAAAAATGAGCACCCTGATTTCCTATTACAAGTCCTTTATAATCTTTTTCTGCAATTGAAATAGATTCAGTAATCCCATTAATAACATCTTCTCCAATACTATTCATTTTTGTTTGAAATTCTAAGTTTAAAATTCCGTCTCCGATATCAATCAAATTGACGCCATTATTTTTCCAAATAGTTTGTTGATTTCTTATGTTATTTAAGAAAATAAAGTTGGTTACACCTGGTATTTTATTATACTTTTCAGTATTTATGTCATAGTAGTGTTGAATGCCGTCTAAAACTTTATAAAACGAAAAGTTGTTATTTTTCGAGTCAATTTTATTAATCCATTCAGGAGTTGTTAATTTACTATTCTTAATTAGTTCAAGTCCATTTTGAAATCCAATTGAATCCCATATTTCATATGGACCTATTTCCCATCCAAAACCGTTTACAATAGCTTTGTCAATTTTATATATTTCATTAGAAATTTCAGGAATTTTATTTGCAGCATACGAAAATAAAGATCCAAACATTTTTTTGTAAAATATATTTTCTTTTTCATTACCGTTTATTAGTAAGGGAATTCTTTTGTGTAAATTAGATTCCTTTTTAGCATTTTTTATTGAATTAAATTTAGGTTTAATTTTTTTTCTGAATTCTAGGGTGTTTAGATCTAATGTTAATATTTCTTTCTTACCTGATTGGTTTTTAGTTTTTTTGTAGAACCCTTCCCCAGTTTTATTTCCTAAAAGATTTTTTTTGATCATTGACTGAACAAATTCAGTAAGTTTAAAGTCTTTATGGATCTCGTCATTAGGGCAATTTTCATAAATTCCATTTGCTACATGTTTTACAGTGTCTAAACCAACTAAATCACATGTTCTAAATGTAGCTGATTTTGGAATACCTATAATAGGTCCAGTTAAAAAGTCTGTTTCTTCAACTGTTAGTTTCATTTCATTTACAATTTTGAAGAGAGATGCAATATTTGCAATCCCTATTCTATTTGCAATAAATGCGGGAGTATCTTTACAGCTAATTGTAGTTTTACCAAGAAATTTTTCACCATAGTTAATTAAAAAATCAATAACTTCAGGTTTAGTTTTTTCTGACGGTATTATTTCTAATAATTTCAAATATCTAGGAGGATTAAAAAAGTGTGTTCCACAAAAATTATCACAAAAGTCTTCACTTCTATTTTTAATCATGCTATTTATAGGGATACCAGATGTATTTGAACTAATCAAAGATCCCTTTTTTCTATATTTATCTAATTTTTCAAAAACATTATTTTTTATTTCTATTTTTTCAATTACAACTTCAATTATCCAGTCAGCTGTTTCAACTTTCTCAATATCATCTTCTAAGTTTCCAATTTCTATTCTCTCTCTAAATTTTTTATTGTATAAAGGAGATGGTTTTGATTTGATTGTTTTATTTAGTGATGAAGAAACAATTTTATTTCTAAATATTTTATCCTTTTCATTTATTCCTTTTTCAATTTCTTCATTACTTAATTTAGTAGGTACTATATCTAATAGTAATACATTAACCCCAATATTTGCAAAATGACACGCAATTGATGATCCCATTATTCCCGATCCTATAATTGCAACTTTATTAATGTTTCTTTTCATTTATTATTTATACTTTTAATTATATATTTTATTATATAAAAATTTATATTTTTCTAAAACATTTCTTCTTTTTAATTTTAGAGTTGCCGTTAATTCACCAGTATCTGGTCCCCAAATTTTAGGTAATAATTCAAATTTCTTAATTTGTTCATATTGGTTAAAGCTATAATTATATTTTTCGATTTCTTTAGAGTATTTTTCTAAAACTACTTGTTTGGAAATAATGTCTTCATTGTCATTAAATGAAATATTATGATTTTTGCACCATTTTTTTAATATTTCAAAATCAGGTACTATGAATGCTGCTGGATGTTTTTCATTTTCTCCAATAACCATTATTTGTTCAATGAACATGGATTGTTTAAACTTATTTTCCATCACTTGAGGAGCTATATACTTACCTCCCGATGTTTTAAATATTTCTTTTTTTCTATCAGTTATTTTCAGGTATTTCCCTTCAATAAGTTTTCCAATATCCCCAGTATGAAACCAATTATCTTTATCAATAACTTTTTTAGTTTCTTCTGGTTTTTTATAATATCCCCTCATTACATTTGGGCCTTTTACCAAAATTTCACCTTCTCCTTCACGCATACCGTCTTCATGATTAATTTTAACTTTAACTCCTTTAATAATTTCTCCAACAGTTCCGTAGCATGGTTTTTTTGAGTGAGCTAAATTAACTGATATTACTGGAGATGTTTCTGTTAATCCATAACCTTCACTAACAGGCATTTTCGCTGCTGTAAATACTCTAGCAAGTCTTTCTTGTAAAGCGGCAGATCCTGAAATAATCATTCTAACATTGCCTCCAACTGCATCTCTCCATTTTTTAAATACCAATACGTTAGCTATTTTAAGTTGAAATTCATACCAAAAACCATTTTTACCATTATATTCATGTTTTAATCCTAGATTTAAAGCCCAAAAAAACATATTTTTTTTAAAACCAGTTAAGCTTTTTCCTTTTGTCAAGATTTTGTCATAAACTTTTTCAAGTAATCTTGGTACGGTAGGCATAACAGTTGGCTGTATTTCTTTTAGGTCCTCACCAATATTTTCAATACTTCCATAATATATTGAAACTCCTTTGAAAAGGTAATAATACTCTAGCATTCTTTCAAAAATATGAGAAAGTGGTAAAAAGCTTATTCCTCTATCATTTATTCCTAAGTCTAATAAATTTTCAATTGCATATAATTGACTTAATATATTACTGTGGGTTAGCATAACTCCTTTTGGGTTTCCTGTGGTTCCGGAAGTATAAATAAGAGTAAATAAATCATTCTCAGAAATTGAATTTTGAATTTCTTCTACTTCTATTTTTTTTGGGTGAATTAAACCTAATTCAATTATTTCATTCCAGCTTTTAACATTTGTGATATTTTCAAACGAATAAATATGTTCTAAACTATCAATTTCGTCATCAAGGCCTTTTACTTTTTTGTAAATTTCTTCATTTTCAATAAATAATATTTTAGCTTCACTATCATTTATTATGTATTTATAATCAGCTCTAGTTGAATTTACATATAAAGGTGTATTAATTGCTCCAATTTTATTAATACCCATATCTGTTAAGCTCCACTCAGGTCTATTGTTAGATATTATACATATTTTATCATTTTTTGTTAGCCCTAAATTAATTAGGCCATATGCTATAGAGTCAGAGGTTTGAATATATTCACTACAACTGTATTTTCTCCATTTCCCATTTTGCTTTCCTGCAAGCATATCGTCTTTGTCGTACAATTCTGCGTATCTTCTATCTAGTTCAAATATTTTTAAGTTTTCCATATTTTTTTTATTGAGAGGACTAATTACTTATAAAATTAAAAATTAATAATTTAAAAAGATGAATATTTATTTATATATTCTATTACTTTTTTAAATATATTTTTAATGGAAAATAAATCAATATCTAAGGCATCTGTTAATGAGGCAACTGAAATGGGATTATTAGTTGAAGAATATGCAAAAATTTGTGATATTTTAAATCGTCCGCCAAACTTCACTGAATTATCTATTTTTTCTGTAATGTGGTCAGAACATTGTTCTTATAAGAATTCAATTTTTTGGCTTAAAACTTTACCAAAAGATGGTCCTAGAATTTTAATTAAAGCTGGTGAAGAAAATGCAGGTCTAGTTGATATTGGAGATGGATTAGCTTGTGTTTTTAAAATTGAGTCCCATAATCATCCATCTGCACTAGAACCTTATCAAGGTGCTGCAACAGGAGTTGGTGGAATAAATAGAGATATTTTTACTATGGGAGCAAGGCCTATTGCTCAGTTAAATTCACTTCGATTTGGAGAAATTGATTTATCTCACACAAGGTGGCTTGTAAAAGGAGTTGTTAAAGGAATAGGAGATTATGGTAATTCATTTGGAATCCCAATTGTAGGTGGAGAAACTTATTTTGATAAAAGTTATAATACAAATCCCTTAGTTAATGCATTTTCTGCTGGAATTGTGAAAACAAAAAATGTTATTTCAGCAACCGCAAAAGGTGAAGGAAACCCTGTATTTATAGTTGGTTCCTCAACTGGTAAAGATGGGATTAATGGTGCAGCTTTCGCTTCAAAAGATTTAACAGAAAACTCTTCTGATGACATTCCATCTGTTCAAGTTGGAGATCCGTTTCAAGAAAAATTGTTATTAGAAGCAACCATGGAACTTAGTAGAACTAATGCAATTATAGGTATGCAAGATATGGGAGCTGCAGGAATTATTTGCTCTAGTTCAGAAATGAGTGCTTCGGGGAACTGTGGAATGGAAATAAATTTAGATTTAGTTCCACTGAGACAGAAAAATATGGAGCCCTATGAAATATTATTATCAGAATCCCAAGAAAGAATGTTAGTTGTTGTAAAAAAAGGAAGAGAAAGAGAAGTTGAAAACATTTTTAAAAAGTGGGATTTAAATTGTAAAAAAATAGGACATATCACCAGAAAAAAAGACGTTACTTTTTATTCAAAAAATATAAAGGTAGCTCAAATACCAGCTGAATCCCTAGTATTAGGTGGAGGGGCGCCTGTTTATGAGCGAGAATTTAGTGTTCCTTCTTATTATTCTGAACTTAAAAAATTTGATATAAACAGTATTAGTATACCTCTTAACATTATTGAATATGCATATAAATTAATAGGATTACCTAATATTTGCTCAAAAAAATGGATATATAATCAATACGACTCTATGGTTGGTACAGTAAATATGTCTACAAATTCACCTACTGATGCAGCAATTGTTAATTTAAAAAATAGTGAAAAAGCACTTGCTTTAACTGTAGATTGTAACTCCAGATATGTTAATTGTGATCCTGAAATAGGGGCGCAAATAGCTGTTGCAGAATGTGCTAGAAATATAATTTGTTCTGGTGGTCAGCCTGCTGCTATAACAAACTGCTTAAATTTTGGTAATCCGTATGATAAGGAAGTATATTGGCAATTTGTTTCATCAATTAAGGGTATGACAAAAGCTTGTAAAAAATTTAAGACCCCTGTAACTGGGGGGAATGTAAGTTTTTACAATCAAACTCAAAAAAATGATACTGTACAACCATGTTTTCCTACTCCAACTATTGGTATGGTCGGTATATTAGAAAAAAAGAATGATTTTATGACTCTAGATTTTAAAAGTCATGGTGATTTAATTTACTTGATTGGTCCATCAAAAGATGACATATCTTCATCTGAATACTTAGTTAATATTTTAAATATTGAAAATAGCTCGACTCCTTTTTTTGATTTAGATATAGAGTTTAAACTACACCAAATTATTTCTAAATTAATTTCAAATAAACTTCTACAATCAGCTCATGATGTTTCAGAAGGAGGGTTATTTGTCTCTCTTGTAGAATCAATGATTCCTAGAAAGTTGGGCTGTGAAATTTATACAGATTCTAATTTTCGACAAGATGCATACTTATTTGGAGAGTCGCAAAGTAGGGTAGTTGTTAGCTTAGAAAAAAGTAAAGAAAAAGAATTTTTATCTACATTAAGAAAAAGTAAGTTTCCTTATTATAAACTTGGCGAAGTTTCATCAAAAAAAGTTTTAATTGATGATGTTGATTTTGGAAATATTAGTAAGCTAGAATCTGTATATTCTAATTCATTCGAAAAAAACTTTATTTAAATTTATGATAAACACTTTTTTTGATAACTCTTTAGAATTTCTTAAAGGTGTTGGTCCAATAAAATCCAAATTATTATTCCAAGAACTTGGTTTAAAAACATATAGGGATTTAATATATTTTTTTCCTTTCAGATATATTGACCGAAGTAAATATCTTTCAATAAATGAAATTAACTCTGTCAATATTGATGTTCAAATAAAAGGGCAAATAAATAATATAGAAATAATAGGATTAGGAAGAAAAAAAAGATTGGTTGTTAGTTTTAAGGATTCAACTGGAAAAATTGATTTAGTTTTCTTTAAAAGAATTACATGGATTCAAAAATACTTAAAAAAAGATTTAACATATGTAGTTTTTGGAAAACCAACCAGCTTTAACAATAAATTTTCTATTGTCCATCCTGAAGTTGAATTGTACGAAAAATTAAAAAACTTACCTCATCAAAGCTTTTATCCCGTTTATCATTCTACAGAATTATTAAAGAAACATAACTTAAATAGTAAGGGTATTTTGAAGTTAATGAATGAATTAATTATTAGAGCTAAAAAATATATTTCTGAAGAAAACTTATCAAATTTTATAATTACAAAAAATCAGTTAGTTAAAAGGCAGGAAGCAATATTTAATATTCATTTTCCAAAAAATGAAAATATTTTAAACAAGGCGATTTTTAGAATGAAATATGAAGAATTATTTTTTCTTCAGTTATCTATATTAAAAACCAAATCGATCCTTCAAAAAAACAAGTCTTTTAAATTTAATTCTATTGGTAAATATTTTAATTCATTTTTTCATAATTCATTATCATTTGACCTTACTGGCGCTCAAAAGAAAGTAATGAAAGAAATTCGTAAGGATCTATTAAGTGGATTTCAAATGAATAGATTAATTCAGGGTGATGTGGGTTCTGGTAAAACAATTATAGCAATAATGTCATTTATGATTTCTGTCGATAATGGATTCCAAAACTGTCTAATGGTTCCAACCGAAGTTTTGGCTTTTCAGCATTATAATAGCTTAATGTCTATATGTTCTTCTATGGATTTAAATATTGCTTTACTAACTGGTTCAACAAGGCAGTCTGAAAAGAAAAAAATTTTAGAAAAATTAAAAAATGGAACTATAAATATTATCATAGGAACCCATTCTTTAATTCAACCTAATATTAAATTTAAAAATTTAGGTTTAGTTGTTATTGATGAACAACATAAGTTTGGAGTAGCTCAAAGAGCTATGTTGTCTCAAAAAGGTGTTACACCTCCTCATATTTTGATATTAAGTGCAACTCCTATTCCTAGAACTTTGGCAATGACTTTTTATGGTGATCTGGATGTTTCGGTAATTGACGAAATGCCACCAGGAAGAAAACAAATAAAGACAATACATAAATATGATAAAGATAACAATGCAATTTTATCATTTTTA
>PAZG01000022.1 GCA_002715445.1 Flavobacteriales bacterium
ATTAATTACTTTTGCTTTTCAACCAAAGGAGAGATGGCAGAGTGGTCGAATGCGGTGGTCTTGAAAACCATTGTACCGAAAGGTACCGGGGGTTCGAATCCCTCTCTCTCCGCATATTAATTTTCTGACAGCATTATTGGCATAATTAGCATTAGAATATTTTCGCCTTCTTTTTGTTCTGATGGAAAAATATTTACAGCCTTTGATGGAGTGGAGATCTCTATTTTTACTGCTTCAGAATCTAAAGCTGAGATTAATTCACTTAAAAACCTTCCGTTAAAACCAATCTCTAGATCTTCTCCATTGTATTGACAAGTAAGTCTTTCAATCGCTTTATTTGAAAATGAAATATCTTCAGCTGATATTTGAAGTTCATTTCCTTTAATTTGAACTCTAATTTGGTTTGTGCTTTTGTTTGAAAATATTGAAACTCTTTTGATTGATTGTAATAAAATATTTCTTTCGATTACAATTTTATTTTCGTTTTCTTTAGGGATAACAGCATTATAATTTGGATATGTTCCATCAATTAATCTACAATATATTTTAAAGTCACTGAAAACAAAAATAGCATTTGATTCATCGTAATTAATTATTACTTCTTCTTGAGAAGAATTTAGAAGAGACTTAATAATTTGTAAAGGTTTTTTGGGTAGAATAAAAGATGAGCTTTCTCTAGTTTGGATTTTAGTTTCATATTTAACTAATTTATGAGCATCTGTTGCGACAAATTTTAATATACCATCTTGAATTTCACATAATATTCCAGAAATAACCGGTCTTAACTCATCATTTCCTGATGCAAAAATTGTTTTATTTATTTTATTTTCAAGTGAACTTGCCGAAATTTTTATACCAGTATCTTTAGTTATTTCAGGTGAAGTAGGGAATTCTTCTCCGTTAACGTAAGACATTGTATACTTTCCTTGTTCTGAAATAATATCAAGAGTATTATTTTCGTTGTTGGCGACGAAAGTTAAAGGTTGCTCGGGAAAAGTTTTTAATGTATCTACCAATAATTTTCCGTCTATTGCGATGCTGCCATTTTTTTCAGCGCTCTCAAGATTAACCTGGCTTGTCATTGTACACTCGAGATCAGTAGCTTTTAATAATAATATTCCTTCTTCTATTTCAAATAAAACGTTATCAATAATTGGAAGTGTATTATTTGTATTTATTACATTAGATATTGACTGTAGTTTTTTTAAAAGAGATCCACTTGATACTATAAATTTCATAGATAATAAAGTTTAATTTCATCGTAAGGTTACTAAAAAAAAACAATAAAAAAAAACAATACTATAGATATTGTTAATTTTTAATTTTCAATTAAAAAATCATTTAAAGACATCAAAATTTTATCGAATTTTTGATATTGGATTAAAAGTAATGTGCTATCAATATATCCATAAAATCTCTCTGTGTCATATTTTGAATTCATTGTTCTTCCTCTTTCTGAGCTATTTTTTCTTATTCCTTTCAATAGTAAAATTGAATCGCTTTCTAACGTAATTTTAATTTCAAAAAATGGTCTTCTTTTTATAATGTCTTTTACATTAAAATTAGAGTTGTTATTTAATATTTTCTCACAATATATTTTTTCGAAATTTTTAAAATAATTTAGTGAAAATGAACTATCAATCTTAGTCAATATCTCATTATTTGTTTTTAAAATAATTTTTGAAGAATTAGATTTCTCAATCCAGAATGATTTATTATTATCGTCTAAATAGTTTAGTTCAATTTTAGAAATTTCTTTTTTAGATATATTAAATATTGTTTTATCTATCCAGTTACTCTCTTCACAAGAGAATCTTGAATTTAAATATCCATTAAATCCATCTATGTGAAATACATATGGTTCGTTATTTAAGGAATCTTTAATGATCATATAGGTTCCCAATTGATCAGCAGTATTGCCCCCTACTAGTATTGTTTTAATTGTGTCGCTGTTTTTAATTAATTCTACTTTTGTTCTTTGAGTATCTAAACGTTTTAAAATATTACTTCTTTCATTGACACCAACAGGTCTTTTAATTGTCATTTTCTTTATAGTTTCTAAAAGAATATTAATTTGATTTATATTTGCATTATATTTATTGTTAACATACCATTTTTTACCTTTTTTTTCAAGTTGAACTTCTTTCACGCCATTAGGACATTTTTCGCATATTGATTTATTAGATAATATAATTTTAGTCAAATCCTTGTTTTGATTTATATCTTCAGATTTAAAAAAATTATTTTTTGATAATATAAAGTAAATTAGTATTGATAGTATAAGAATAAGGATTGTTAGTATGGAGATTTTTTTCTTCATTAAGAGTATTTTTTTCTTCTAAAAATATAATTTACTAAGCTTATAAATAAAATTAAAGATATTGGGATAATATTATTTAATACAGACCATTTTTTTTGTTTTGATTTAATTTTAGATTCATTAAATGGGTAATTGTCGAATTGTTTATTTTTTATTTCAAATAAATATTTTCCACTTTCAGTTGGTTTTTCCAATAGGAAATTAACACAATTAGCTGCAAATATTGAATTATCAAATTTTTTATTTAAAAATGGATCATATCCTAAAGGATAAATCAAATCCTGAGAATTACTGTAATTTATTTTATAACTACTTGAAAACAAGTCGCCATCACTTATAATAATCATTTTATTGTCAATACTTGTTTTTTTCATATTATTTTTTTTCCAAACATATTTTTTAAATGCAGAATCAAATTTCCCTTCAAGTAAAACAGCTATTGTTTTTTTTCCATCTTTATATTTTTCAATATTGATTTGGTTTCTTTCTTTGGGATTAATTCTTAATCTTGCGTCATAAAGAGATAATGTATCGTCTTTAGAGTAAATAATTGTATTTTCAGAGCTTTCTAATAGAGATATAGTTTTAATATTTTTATTATTAATTATTTCAATTGAACTTGCAAATCTTGCTCTTATTTTCTGAATATTATTCAAAATAGGGTGTTGAATATTTGCTTCCAACGTAGGATAATAATCCCAGTCATAAAGTTTTCTGTCAGGGTATTTAATTGGTGAATTTATATAATCTCTTATAATATCATTATTAATTATTGCGCCATAATTAGTTAGCATTGAATCTAAATCGTTATTATCACCTAATTGTATTTTTGATTTTGAAAAAAACATTTTAAAATTTAAAGATATATTACTACTAAGAAAGGATGAGTAACCGCCGTCTGTTTTAGGAATAATTATACTGTTTTCATTAATATTTCTTTGTTGTAAACCGTCCATTAACCATATTGTTTTTCCTCCATGCATGATATATTGGTCAATAATTATTTTTTCTTCATCATCGAATTGATTAATAGGTTGGTTTATAATTATACAGTCATATAATTTCCCTAATGGATTTGCATTATTATTTAATGTAAAGTCATTAATCATCTCTCCACTAATTAGAAAGTCTTCAACCTCGTAACCTTCTTTACTTAATGTTTTTTTTAAGTATTTAGTTTTATTTTGGTCTGACAACCAATTTTCGCGTCCTGCTATGTTTCCATGCTTATATCTAGTTTCAATTACATCTAAATAACTATAAAGTAAACCAACACTTTTTTGATTATTATAATTAATAGCTTTTTCAATACATTTAATTAATAAATATTCAATGTTTTTTTGAGACTCTTTTGCTCTATTATTAAAAATACAGTCAGATTTTTCTGTATCAGGCTGGTTTACACAATCCTCAGTTTCATAATAGTCTATTTCATCTAACAATATAATTGGTTCTTCGTAATTATACTTGCCGTATGTCATATACCCTCCCCATGCAATTTTTTCTTTAGTTAAATTAGGATGGTCTGTAACAAGTATTCCATTATCCATCAGATTAATAATAAGGTCTTCTTTGTTTTTTTCTTCTAAGTCATTTATATCAACAAAATCGTATTCAATTAAATTGGAATAATATTTAAAATCATTAATAAGACTCTCAATATTATTTCTATATTTTTCCATTTCCTTAGTAAATGATTTTCCCTCAAAATATATTTTAAAAAAAATTTTATCATCAATTTTACTTAAAACTTCTTTTGTCTCATTTGATAATGTATATTTTTTTTCTTTTGTGCAATCAATTCTAGAATTAGGAAAAAAATTAACTATACAATTGATAATTATTACAATTGTAATAACAGATAATGTTGTTAATATTTTATTGGTAGAAAAATTTTTCATCTTTTTTTTTGAATATTCACTGAACTAATAATTAAAAACATTATTCCTATTGAAAATAAATATATTGCATTTTTAAAGTCAAACAGACCTACAGAAAAAGGTTTATAATTTTCTGTTATACTTATTTTTATTAGTAAGTTTTGGAAAAAATCCAAAATTGGAAAGGATTTTGTATAGTTGTCTTCACTTAAATCATTCTCAATATCAGAAAGAATTTCAACAAAAAAATCAATAAAATAAGTCATTGATAAAATCATCAAAAAGCTCATAATAAATGCAATTAACTGTCTTTTACTTAAAGATGAGCAAAAAATACCAATAGATGCATATACAAAAGTTATAAGGAGTAATCCTAAATAGCCACAAAAAATAGCACTTGTATCGATTTTCCCGTTGCTTAAATCAATAATACTAAAGCAATAAAATATTGTTGGTAATATCATAACCATTGTTAAAATCATAGTTGATATTAACTTTCCGAATATAATTGAATAGTTATCGATAGGTTTTGTGATTAATAGCTCTAATGTATTCATCCTTTTTTCCTCAGCTATCATGCTCATAGTAATTGCTGGAATAATAAATAAAAAAACGTTTAAATTAAATTTAAAAAACAGATCAAGAGAAGCGTATCCAGAATCAAAAATATTTGGTGATGGATATGGAAAAACCCATAGCGATAGTCCATTAATTAATAAAAAAATAATTATAATCAAATAACCCTCCAAGGAGTTGAAAAATCGTTTTAATTCTTTATTTATTATGTTAATCATTTATTGATAAAATCAATTATTATATTATCACCTAGTTTAATTCCTAATAGTGAATTTGCACCCCCTTCGTTGGTATTTAATCTGTTGATGGAAATTTCTAAAAAACCAGCAGAATTAAATAATGCTAAAAGTGATCCTTCTTGAACATCACTATAATTTTTACAAATTTTATTAATTTTATATGCCCTTGGCAAAGAAATAGAAAAATTTCTATTTTCTTCAACAGATTCAAAAAACATTTTAGAAATATTTGTAACTGAGTTACCAAACCTGTCAATATAAATTATTTTTGAATGAATGGATTGATTATTGTTAATGATATTAGGAAGAAAGTGTTTTTTAATCACAAAACTTTCAATTTGAGTGCCTAAAGATTCAATTTTCACTCCTCTAAGAAACATGCATGCAGTTTTTACAAAAATATCTTTCATAGGAAAAGTAGATTCAGATTTATCATCTACAGTTATTTCAAATACATATTCTGGTTTTTTGTTTTGAAAAATTAATGAGAAAATTCCATTATCAGATCCAATAAAATAATGGCCATCAACTTTTGTCATAATATTTTTTCTTTCATTTTTTTTTCCAGCATCAACTCCAATTAAATGAATAGTACCTTTAGGGAAGTGATGATAAGCGTTTCTTAGAATATATGCACATTCCCCTAAATGAAAAGGGGTAATTTCATGAGATATATCAACTACATTAACTGATTCTATTTCTTTATAAATAGATGCCTTTATGGTACTAATAAAATAATCCCTCGATCCATAGTCTGAAGTTAATGTAATAATTGGATTTATCATTTACTAATAATGTGTTTACACTATAAGATTCTACAAATTATTTTCTTTAATTTGTTTTTTTTACACAACATTAAATATATTTAATTTTTAGTTATTAAACATAAGAATCCCTTGAAGAAAAAAATTACTCTTACCAATATTGATTTAGTAGATTTTTTTGGTGTACAAAATAAAAATCTAAAACTTTTAATTTCTTTTTTTCCAAGTTTAGAGATTGTAGCTAGGGGTGAAAATATATCTGTATCAGGTCCAAAAAAAAGTGTGGATTTATTTAATGAGAAAATCCAAAAAATTATTGATTTATATAAACAACATAAATTAAACTATGAAGTTCTAAAGTCCACTTTGTCTGGAGAAGACAAAGAAGAAATTAATAATGAAGTGATATTACGTTCTAATTCAAATATTATTAAACCGAAATCAGTCAAGCAAAAAATGATGGTTGATTTATCTTCCAAAAATGATTTGTTATTTGTTTCTGGACCGGCAGGTACAGGAAAAACATATGTAGCGGTTTGCTTAGCTGTTAAAGCTTTAAAGAACAAAGAGGTAAAAAGAATTATTTTGACTAGGCCTGCAGTTGAAAGTGGTGAGAGTTTAGGATTTCTTCCTGGTGATTTAAATGAAAAAATAGACCCATACATGGCTCCTCTATATGATGCTTTGAGTGATCTATTATCACCAACTAAATTAAAGTATTACTTAAAAAATAAAATAATTGAAATTGTTCCTTTAGCATTTATGAGAGGAAGAACATTAGATGAGGCTTTCGTCATACTTGATGAAGCGCAAAACGCTACTATTCTTCAAATGAAAATGTTTTTAACAAGAATGGGTTTATCTGCAAAATTCATCATTACTGGAGATGAGACTCAAGTTGATTTACCAAAAAATAAAAAATCCGGATTTATTCATGCTATGAAAATTTTAAAAAATGTAAAAAAAATTGGATTTTTGAAACTAGAAGATAAAGATGTTATAAGGCATCATATTGTAAAACTAATTATTAAAGCATATAAAGAAAATGAATAACACAATAATTGAAACAAATTTTAATTTCCCTAATCAAACAGATTTTTATAAAGGAAAAATAAGAGATGTATATTATATACAAGATGAAATATTAGTAATGATTGCAACTGATAGAATATCTGCATTCGATACCGTTCTGCCAAAAGGAATTCCATATAAAGGTCAAGTTTTAAATCAAATAGCTGATTCATTTTTAAATTTAACTTCTGACATAGTACCAAATTGGAAATTAAGTTCCCCTGACCCTATGGTTACTATAGGAAGATTATGTGAGCCCATCAAGGTTGAAATGGTAATTAGAGGATATTTATCTGGGCATGCATGGAGAGAATATAAATCTGGAAAAAGAACGATATGTGGCGTACCTATGCCTGATGGCATGAAGGAAAATGATAAGTTTCCACAACCTATTATAACACCTACAACAAAAGCTTCAGTTGGTCACGATGAAGACATCTCGAGAGAGGAAATCTTAAAACAAGATTTAGTTTCGGAAAAAGATTATGAATATATAGAAAAGAAAACACTAGAATTATTTATAGCAGGAACAGAATTTGCAAAAGAAAAAGGTTTAATTTTAGTTGATACTAAATATGAATTTGGTAAAACAAAATCTGGAGAAATTCTTTTGATTGATGAAATTCATACACCTGATTCATCTAGGTATTTTTATCTTTCTGGATATGAAGAAAGGCAACAAAACAATGAAAAACAAAAGCAATTATCTAAGGAATTTGTAAGACAATGGTTAATCGAAAATGGTTTTCAAGGTAAAGCTGGTCAAATAATTCCAGAAATGAATCAAGATTTTATAAGCTTAGTTTCAAATAGATATATTGAATTATTTGAAAAAATTACCGAACAAAATTTTAACCGTGTAGACACATCTAATTTATTAGAAAGAGTTAAAGAAAATATAGAAAAAGCACTTTAAGCAAATATATAAGTACCTATTCTAATCATATTTGATTTTTTTTCAATAGCAATTTTATAATCTTGACTCATACCCATGCATAAAGTGTTTAGTTTAGGGTATTTGGAGTAAATTTTATATAAATTATCAAATTCATTTTCAATTTGATAATTTTGATTTGTTGCAGTAGCCATGCCCATTAATCCACATATATTTACATTGGGATAATATTCGGTGTATTTTGAATTCAAAAGATTATATGCCATCTCTTGAGTGAACCCAAATTTGGTTTCTTCCTTAGCAATTTTCACTTGAATTAAACAATTTGTTTTTTTATTGTGTTCAATTGATTTTTCATTTATTACACTAAGCAGTTTGGTGCTATCAACAGAGTGAATTAAATAAATAAACGGAATTATATGTTTCACTTTATTTTTTTGTAAATGACCAATCATATGCCATCTTATATCTTTTGGAAGTTCATTGTATTTTTTGATTAATTCTTGAACTCTATTTTCTCCAAAATCTCTGTGCCCTATGTTATAAGCTAACATTATCTCTTCGTTTGTTCTGTATTTAGAAACAATAATTAACTTGTTGTTACTTATTTCCTTTTTTATTTGAATAATTTTTTCTTCTATCATTTCAATTCAAGCATTAATAGTCCTGTTCTTAATTTAGGTCTTATATAGGTGCTTTTTGGTGGCATTGTCTCATTTTTATTTGCAAATTGAAAAATTTTATTGATTTTAATTTGGGGGAGACAAAATAAGATATTTTTATTTGAATCTATTTTATTCAATTTAAATTTTGATTCGGGTATAAATTTAATCATTTTACTATCTCTAATATTTTTTATATTAAAAAATGGTTTTAAAACCTTTTCAGAAAGAATTTGTACAATTAATTTATCTGAAGAACTTTTAAAATTAATATTGTACCATTTTTTTTCTAAATAAATATTAACCTTGTTTTTTCCAGTTAATAAGTTTGCTTTACCTTCGATAAGACTAAAATTCTTTTTTAAAGAATATAGTAATTCTAATTTTTGTTTTTTTGTAACTTTTTTTATAATTCTATGAAAGCTTTCTAGATTTATTTGATCTTCACTAATTATATACGCTAAACAGTTATTATTTTTGTTGTTTTCTTCATCATATAATAATGTTGATGCCATTCTATGGTGCCCATCAGCTATATATAAATTTAAAGATTTAAAATACTGTTGTATTGAGGAAATTTCTGCTTTAGAATTAATCTTCCAAAGTATGTGTATTTTATTGTCTTCTGATTTAAATTTAATATAAGGTTTGTCTTTAATTTTATCTTGAATATAAATTTTAATATTTTCCTTACTTTCATGAGTAAGTAAAATAGGTTCTGCATGTATTTTACAAATACTTAAATAATCTTTAAATAAATTTTCTCTTTTTTCTATTGTCTTTTCATGGATCTTTATTTTACCATTTTTATAATCATTTGTTGAGACTCCACAAACTATACCGGTATAAGTTCTTTTATTAGTGATTTGTTGATATATATAAATACTTTCTTCTTCTGTTTTTAAAATATTTTTTTCTTTAAATTTCTCTAAATTTTTTACAATCTTATCATAATGATTTGTATGAGTTTTTTTATTTGACGAAATTATACTTAAATAACTGATTGGATTATCTTTTAATTTTTTATAAATCTCTTCTTTTGAATATTCAATATAAGACTTGATAGAAAAATTTTTAATTTTTTCTTTTTTAGCAACTAATGCTCGAAATGAAGAAATATTAGCCAAAATTTATTTTTTATAAAAATTTATTATTTTTTCTGCAAGCTCAAAACCAATTTTATCTTGAGCCTCAATTGTTGATCCACCTATATGAGGGGATAATGAAATTTTTTCATTCATAAGTAAATTTATGCTTGGTTCTGGTTCATTCTCAAATACATCTAGTCCAGCTGCAATTACATGACCATTTTCAATTGCTTCTAATAATGCAAGTTCGTCAATAACCCCTCCTCTTGCAGNATTAATTATACTGACNCCTTTTTTCATCATTTTTANTTCATTTTTTCCTATTANAGCTTTTTCTTTATTTTTTGGTATATGAACTGTAATATAATCTGATTTTTTTAGTAAATTTTCTATTGAAGTTGTCTCTAATTCAAAATTAATTTTATTTTGATTATAAAACTTAAGTTCAAGATTACACTTTTCAATAAATTTGTCGTGAGCAATTATTTCCATACCTAAACCAATAGCAATTTTCGCGACTTCTTGACCAATTTTACCTAAACCAATAATTCCAATTTTTTTACCTTTTAGCTCTGTNCCTTTTGAATATTTCTTTTTAAGACTCTTAAATGCAGTTTCACCATTTAATGGCATCTCTCTATTAGATTCATGTAAGAATCTAGATATACTAAATAAATGAGCGAAAACTAGTTCCGCAACAGAAGATGAAGAAGCACCGGGAGTATTATAAACCTCTTTACCTTTTTTTTGAGCATATTTTACGTCTATATTATCCATTCCAACTCCTCCTCTACCTATTATTTTTAAATTAGGACAATTATCAATTAATTTTGAGTTTACCTTTGTTGCCGATCTTACAAGTAATATTTCAATTTTTTGATCATTAATAAATTTCTCTAAATTNTCTTGAGCTACTTTTTCATTAATAACAGTGAAGCCATTTTTTTCTAGATGAGTTATACCAGTTTTAGACAAACCGTCATTTGCTAAGATTTTTTTCATTTTTATGCTTTTCTTTCTAATTCTTTCATTATTTCAATTAGTGCTTTTACACTTTTAATAGACATTGCATTATACATTGATGCTCTAAATCCACCAACCGATCGATGACCTTTAATTCCGTTAATACCNCCATCAATACACATTTGATTGAATTTATNATCTAGTCTTTTTTCATTAATTGAAAAAGTNACATTCATTATTGATCGNTCCTCGCTGTTAGCAATTCCCTTNAATAAGTTGCTTTCATCAATTGTTTTATAAAGAAGATTAGCTTTTTCTANATTTTTCTTTTCTATGAATGAAATACCACCATTTTTTTTAAGCCATTTTAAATTAAGCATAGAAACATATATTGAAAAAACAGGGGGTGTNTTAAACATACTAGACTTTTCAATATGAATTTTATAGTCAAGCATTGATGGAAGTTTAGAATTAGCTTTATTTATAATATCATTATTAATTATGACTAAAGTTGTTCCNGCTGGACCTAAATTTTTTTGTGCTCCAGCATATATCAAATCAAATTTTGAAACATCTATATTNCTACTAAANATATCAGAAGACATATCACAAACAACATTAATAGGAGAAAGTGGAAATTTTTTTATTTGAGTTCCATAAATTGTATTATTTGATGTACAATGAAAATAATCTCCATAAGTCGGTATAGTATAATTTTTGGGTATATAATTATAATTTTTGTCTTTTGAGCTAGCTATAGTTGTAATATCTCCATAAAGTTTTGCTTCTTTAATCGCTTTAGATGACCAAGTTCCTGTATCTAAGTAAATAGCCTTTCCCTTTTNATTGATAAAATTTTTTGCTAACATGAGAAATTGTAAGCTAGCACCACCTTGAAGAAATAGNATAGAGTAATTNTTTGGAACATCTAGTAAATCCTTAACTAGACTAGTTGCTTCATACATTACATCTAAAAATGGTTTNCTCCTNTGNGATATNTCTAGAATTGACANGTTGGATTCGTTAAAATTAATAACNGCTTTTGAAGCTTCCTGAAAAACTTCTTTTGGTAGAATACACGGTCCTGCACTAAAATTATGTTTATTCATATTCACTTATTGTGTAGGTGTTTCTGTTTTTTAAGTAATTCTTCTTCTGATTCTACAATGTTTTCATTTGGAACGCANCAATCAACTGGGCATACTGCGGCGCATTGTGGTTCTTCATGAAATCCTACACATTCTGTACATTTACTTGGAACAATATAATATACTTCATCATCAATTGCNTCCATATTCAATTCAGCATTAATTTCTTTNCCATTTANATCCTTTGTTANNCCTTTAAGATTTGTTCCATCTGAAAGTTTCCAAGGCATAGCTCCTTCGTATATTGCATTATTTGGGCATTCTGGTTCGCATGCTCCACAATTTATGCATGCGTCTGTTATTTTTATTGCCATAAGAAAGATATTTATGTGTAAATTTACTAAATAACAAATCAATATAATACTTTAACATAGTGATTTTTTAAGTATTTAAACTTTTTTTTGTGCAATTAGATCAAAGAATTAAAGCATTCGTTAAACTAGGCTTGTTTTTTAAAAAAATATCAAGTGTTAAANATGAAGATGCTGTATTTAATCAAGNATTTTTAAAAAATAATTTTTTTACTAAAGAAAACATCTGTTATTCATTATNAAATTTNTCCAAATTATTGAAAAAAAAAANTCTTGAAAAATGGCTTTCTTCATATGATTTATCTAAAAAAAGAACCTATTCAATTTTAGTAATTTGTGCTGGAAATATTCCTTTAGTATNCTTTCATGATATATTATGTGTATTAGTAACGGGAAATAAGTTAATATTAAAGCTTTCAAATAAGGATAATGTATTACCATTTTTAGTATTAAATAAATTAATTGAAATACAACCTAAATTTTCAAAAAAAATAATTTTCTCAAACTTTAATAAAACATTGAAATTTGATAAGGTTATTTCTACTGGCAGTAATTCATCAATAAAATATTTTAATTATTATTTTAAAAAAAAACCTTCAATAATTAGATCAAATAGATCTAGTGTTGCTGTTTTAAGTGGAAAAGAAACCAGTAAAGAATTAATAGATTTATCTTCAGATATATTTAGATACTTTGGTTTAGGCTGTAGAAATGTAACAAAATTATTTATTCCAAAAGGTTATAATATTAAGCTGTTGCAACAATATTTTAATGAGTACCTAAGTAATATATCAAATAATTATTATTATGATAATTATGTTTATAATAAAGCGATTTTAAAATTAAATAAANTNAAATTTCATGATTTTAAGAACATATTAGTTTTAGAGTCAAATAAATTGCATCCTCCAATCTCAGTTTTATATTTTGAATATTATAACGAAATAAGTGATATTAATNTTGATTNTNACAAAGTTCAGTGTATAGTTTCTAATAATTACAANCAGCACCCAACAATTCTATTTGGACAAGCTCAATGTCCAAAATTAGATGATTATGCAGATAAAATTGATACAATCTCATTTCTATTGTCCTAAAGATTTTTAATTTTTTGTATATTTATAATAGATATTCCAGTCCTTTTTTTGTNAATATTATGCTTAGGTTGTTTGTACTTACTATCTTTTTTTTCTCACATTTTGCTTTTTCTCAGCAAATATGTCAAGATAGTAGTGCATGTAATTATGCTTATGAAGCTGATTGTATTTACCCTGAACAATTTTATGATTGTAATAATGTTTGTTTGAGTGATATTGATAATGATAATATTTGTGATGAATTAGAAATTTTTGGTTGCACTGATGGTATTTATACAGATGGAAATCCAATGGCCTGTAACTATAATCCTATTGCTACAGAAGATGATGGATCATGTATTTATCCTGGATTAATTTTTGATTGTGATGGAATTACTTGTTTAAACGATATTGATGGTGATGGTATTTGTGATGCTAATGAAATAGATGGATGTGACGATATTGAAGCTTATAATTATGATCCTATTGCAACAGAAGACGATGGTTCATGTTGGTATCCAATTTATGGTTGTTTAGAACCTATGGCAGGAAATTATAATCCCTATGCAGAATTAGATGATAATAGTTGTTTATTTCCACCATGGGAATACAGTTCTACAGATTGTAATATGACCATATTAATTCCAGAAGAAATAAACATTTCTATTGATGAAGAGCCTATTTCTTATGGTGATTGGATTGGCGCTTTTTATCAAAATTTAAATGGAGATGTTATTTGTGGCGGTGCTGTTATGTGGAAAGAAGAAACAACATCTATTGCACTTTGGGGCGCTGAGGGAGATCAGTTTAACGGTTTTTTGGAGAATCAAGATATCATTTGGAAAACTTTTTCAAATAATGAGGAAAGAATATTAATACCTTCATATTCTTTTGGAGAAAATTCTTACAGTTGTAATGCATTAGGTGGGCTTGATGATTTATTTATATATAGTCAGCAAATATATCTTCCCCCAGGATGGAGTATATTTTCAACATATATTTCTCCAATTAACAATAATTTAGAAAAACTTTTTGAGTTAACAGATGAAGTTGTAATTATTAAAAATGAAATGGGTGATGTTTTTTGGCCATCTTTAGGAATAAATCAAATAGGTTCATTGTATTACGATGAAGGTTATATAATAAAAATGGATTATTATGGAGATGGTCATAATTTATATTTAGAAGGAAGTATTATTCCTAGCAATGTTGAGCTAGTTTTTGAAGAGGGTTGGAGTATTATTTCTTATTTAAATCCTAGTCCGAGTTCGGTTGAAGAAACTTTTTCTACAATTGAAGATCAATTAATTATAATTAAGGATGAAGATGGTTTAATTTGGTGGCCTTCCTTTGGTGTAAATAGTATGGAAATGATGTATCCAGGAAAAGGTTATCAAATAAAAATGTTAGAACAATCTACATTTTCATATGACCAAAATCTATTTAGGTTTTCAAATTTAAATAAATCTTCTTTTATATACTATAATGAAGTTAAAAGTACAGGTAATAATATGACTCTTGGAATTAAAAAAGATTCATGGTTAGGATTTTCCCCAGAAATTGGTGATGAAATAGCCGTCTTTAGTAAAGATGGATTATTAGTTGGTTCTCAAGTATATGATGGGGATAATGTTGCAATCACTCTGTGGGGGGATGACTTATCTACTTTTGAAATTGATGGTTTAAATGTTGGGGAGCAATTTCTATTAAAAATTTGGAGTAAAAATCAAAATAAAGAATATAATTTAAATGTAATTAGTTTTTTAGAGGGAAGTAATTTTTTTTCAAATAATGGTATTAGTATAATTAATAGTGTTACGTTAGAAAAAATTATAAATAATAATGATAGTTATTATGTAAAAGATCTTTTAGGTAGAGATTTAAAAAGTCCAAACAATGAAAATATTGTTATAAAATTTTATAAAAATGGATCCGTTAAATTAGCTGGTTTTGTTAATTAATCAATCTTCTCAAAACAACCTAAATCTGACTCATATATAGGCCTTGAATTTCCATTAATATCATAGGGAACTAATTCTGCTATTTCAAATTTTCCATAATCTAGTGCAGGGGAAAGTGAATCTAGTCTAAAGTCCCATAGATTTTCATCAATAAACATAGGGTCTTCGTTAAGAATTGTATTTTGAAATAAAATATCTTCATCAATATTATAAACTGAAGGATCAATTTTAACTAAGCAATGATCAAATAAATAGTTTAAATTTGTTCCCTCCAATTGGTCTAATAAAATTTCATTATCATTATCACCATAAATTATACAGTTACCAAAGTTAGCGTTATATAATTCTCTGTATTGGATCTCTCCATATACATCCTCATAATAATTATTAATAAAAACACTTGGAGTTTGTCTACTAGATAGATTATAATAATTTGCAAATGTACAATGTTTAAAGTCATAACTCCCACCAATATTTAGCGCTAAAGCATATTGCCCAGCGTTTGATATGAGTAAATTTTCCCCATCAATATGCGCACCTTGACCCAATAAACCTAATCCTGACATATTGTTAATTATTGAATTTTTTATTGTTAATGAGGGGTTTGTGTTAGAAACTGAGTCGACATGTATGCCAATAGTTCCATTTTTAATGAGTGCATATTCAATAATATTATCAATACTCCCAGCTGTTAACCATATTCTATCCCATTGACCCGATATCTGTTGGTAATATTCCTCTAATCTATCTCCTTGAATAGTGACTAAATCTTCTTTAGTTCCATTAATTTTTAAAGTGCTATTTTCAGCAACTACTATTGTTGAGTTATTATGAAGATATAAATCTGTACCTGCGTTAATTGTTAATTCAGCGCCATTTGTAACCCATACATCTCCATAAATTATATGAGGTTTGTTATTATTCCAGCTTGTATTTGAGTTTATATTATAATAGTAATAATAATCTTCATATTCTTCAATATATATAGAATCTAATAAATCTGTTTGGTATTTTTCATAATCTGGATATCCACAATGAAAATTTGCATCAATTCCCCAAGCTACTAAATCTATGTCTTGAATCTTATTATTATAATTAAATATTATAGAATCTTGTTCTATTAAATGAGTTGATTGACCTAAATTATTTATTGCATCATTAGGATTTATAGTAACTTCAGAAAAAATATATAAGCTATCATTCGCTCTTAAAAAAATATCATTTACATTATTACTACTTTCTCCATCAACATTTATCCTAAAAGGAGACTCATTTCCTTTAGCAAGAGAAATAGAATTTAAAATAATGTCTTGATTACTATTATTATAAACTTTAAAGCTTCTCGTAGCAGATCCAACAGTTGTGAAAACTGTATCAAATAATAATGTGTCTTTAGAAAAAATTAAAGAAAAATTATCACTCGAATTTAAAATGTCATTTTCTTTTTTACAGCTAAAAAAAATTAATGTACAAATAACGATAATTGAGGAAAATAGAGTTTTCATAAAGCTCAATTTAAAAATATATTGTAAATAAAAAACATAAAACATTAATTTATATTATAAAATTATGCATAATAAATTTTTTGCATTGATTTCTATTCATTAAATTTGCCTTCCTTTAAAAAAATATATTATGAAAAAAGGTATTCATCCAGAAAATTACAGATTAGTCGCTTTTAAAGATATGTCCAATGGCGAAACATTTATAACTAGATCTTGTGCAGATTCAAAAGAAACTGTTGTTATAGATAAAGTTGAATATCCTTTAATTAAGAGAGAGATTACCAGCACATCTCACCCATTTTACACTGGTAAAATGAAACTAGTTGACAGTGCAGGTAGAGTAGATAAGTTTTACAGTAGATTTGGTAAATCTAAAATTTCTGCTAAAAAAGAAGTCCCAGCAACAGAGGAAGCGCCAGTAACAGAAGAAGCTCCAGTAGCAGAAGAAGCTCCAGTAACAGAGGAAGCTCCAGTAACAGAGGAGGCTCCAGTAACAGAGGAAGCTCCAGTGGAAGAAGAAGCTTCAGAAAAAACTAACGAGAATTCTGAAAAAGAATAATTAAGACATTATTTTTTTTTTCGCTTTATAATTCAAATTTAAAATTATTTTATATGAATTATATAATTTTTGAACCGACCAACATAGAAAGGTTTTATCCTTTTTCTTTAACCCGACCATTGGGAGAAATGAGAATATTTGGAGGAACAATAAAAGAGATTTGGGAGAAAATTCTTAATCAAAAGGTTTCATATTTAACTAGATCATATTTATCTCATTTATACCCTACAAAATGGGAAAGTGATAATATTTTAATTCCTACATTATATTTTACAGAATTTATTGATTTTATAAATGAACCAGATTTAATAAAGAAGAAATTAAAAAAAATCTCAATTAAATCTACTGAATGTAATTTAGAAGAAATTCAAAAAAAATGGTCTTCTGTAGCTAAAGATTCTAATTTAATTTTTAATGACTTAACAGATTTAATCTACAAATTAAAAAATAATAATTACTTTTTATCTAAAAAAAGCACTATTGATTGTTATAAAAGTCCTTTACTTAATGATGATGATGGACCAATTATAATTGAAGATGATGTTACAATTATGGAAGGTGCTATGATCAGAGGACCTGTTCAAATATGTAAAGGTTCTGTTATTAAAATGGGTGCGAAAATTTATGGACCGACTGTTATAGGTCCTTACTGTAAAATTGGAGGAGAGGTTTCAAGATGTATTTTTTTGGGATATTCAAATAAAGCTCATGAAGGATTTTTAGGTGATTCAATTATTGGTGAGTGGTGTAATATTGGAGCTGGCACTTCAAATTCTAATTTGAAAAATAATTATGATAATGTTAAAATGTGGGATTATAGTAAAAATTGTTTTAAAGATACTGGAAAGCAATTTTTAGGAATGTATATGGGTGATCATACAAAATGTTCTATTAATTCTTCTATTAACACAGGTTCTACTATTGGGGTTAGTTGCAATATTTTTGGCTCAGGTTTTCCTAGAAATTATATAAGCTCTTTTTCATGGGGAGGCGCTGCTGGATTTAAACAGTATAATATTGAAAATGCAATTAAAACAGCAAAAATAGTTATGAAAAGACGAGATATTGAAATGTCTCAAGAATATGAATTAATGTTCCGAAAAGTTTTTGACATGACACAGATTTACAGGATTTAGACTGACATTTTGCCTTGTTTTTCATAAATGGCACAGAAATTGATTGTAATTTAAATAAAAAATTTATTGAGTATGGATTCATTTTTCTTAGATAGTTTTGATGACAAGTCTGATTTAATTCCTTTACTTTCAGCTGAGGATGAAAAAAAAATAGACTCTTTTAAGTTACCAAAAGAATTGTCAATTTTACCATTAAAAAATACTGTACTTTTTCCTGGAGTTGTAATACCAATTACTGTGGGAAGAGATAAGTCAATCAAATTAGTAAAGGATTGTTATAAGGGTAAAAAAATTATTGGTACAATAGCTCAAAAAAAGACAGAAATTGACGACCCTAATATTTCGGATTTAAACTCCATAGGAACTATGGCTCGAATTATGCGCCTATTTAAGATGCCTGATGGAAGTAGTACAATAATAATTCAGGGTTTAAAAAGGTTTAATTTAAATTCAATAACACAAACTGAACCATACTTCAAAGGAACTGTTTCTTTATTTAATGAAGTTAAACCAGATAAAAAAAGTAAAAACTTTAAAGCTTTAGTTGAATCAGTTCGTGACTTATCATTAAAAATCATTAAAGAATCTCCTAAAATACCTAAAGAAGCTGCGTTTGCAATAAACAATATTGAAAGTGATTCTTTTTTAATAAACTTTATTTCTTCAAATATTAATATAACTGTTTCTCAAAAACAGGAAATGTTAGAAGAACCCTCTCTAGAAAAGAGAACTAAAATGGCTTTAAAGCATCTTAATAATGAACTTAAGATGTTAGAAATGAAAAATGAAATTCAATCCAAGGTTAAGTCAGAATTAGATGAACAACAAAGGGAATATTTATTAAATCAGCAATTAAAGGCAATTCAAGAGGAGTTAGGTGGAAATGTTCATCAGGAAGATATTGATAAAATGCGTTTAAAAGCAAAAGATAAAAAATGGGATAAAAAAACAGAAGAACATTTTAATAAGGAACTCAAAAAATTACAGAGAATGAACCCTCAATTAGGTGAATTTGGTGTTCAAAGAAGTTATATCGAAACTTTATTAGAACTACCATGGAATGAGTTTACTGAGGATCATTTTGATTTAAATAAAGCAAAAAAAATATTAAATAGAGATCATTTTGGTTTAAATAAAGTAAAAGATCGAATTATTGAATATTTAGCTGTTTTAAAATTAAAAGGTGATATGCGTTCTCCTATAATTTGTCTTCATGGCCCCCCAGGAGTAGGGAAGACTTCTCTTGGGAAATCTATTGCTGAATCTTTAGGAAGAGAGTATATTAGAATGTCTTTGGGTGGATTAAGAGATCAGTCTGAGATTAGAGGTCATAGAAAAACTTATATTGGAGCTATGCCAGGGAGAGTTATTCAGTCAATTAAAAGGGCCAAATCCTCAAATCCTGTTTTTGTTCTTGATGAAATTGATAAATTAAACAGAGATGCTTTTGGGGATCCCTCTGCTGCAATGTTAGAAATGCTTGATCCTGAGCAAAATAATGCTTTTTATGATAATTATATTGAAATCGGTTTTGATTTATCTCGAGTACTTTTTATTGCAACAGCTAATGACATTACATCAATTTCTGCTCCTCTCAGAGATAGAATGGAGTTAATTGAGGTGTCTGGTTATACTGTAAATGAAAAATTTCAAATAGGTAATAAATTTTTATTAAAAAATTTATTAAAAAACCATGGGTTAAAATCAACCGATCTCAAAATATTAAAAAAAGACCTAGAAATGGTAATTGAAAATTACACAAGAGAGTCAGGTGTAAGAGGACTGGAACGAATATTGGCCAAGCTAATTAGGAGTGTAGCTAAAAACATCGTTTTAAAAGAAAAGTATGATAAAACATTAAACGAAGAAAAAATAACCAAGATTTTAGGTCCAAAAAAATTTAATAAAGAAAAATACCAAGATAATAATAATCTTGGTGTTGTTACAGGCTTGGCATGGACTCCTCAAGGTGGAGATATCTTGTTTATCGAATCATCTGTTAATTCAGGTAAGGGAAAACTAACTATTACTGGAAACATTGGAAAAGTTATGCAAGAATCTTCGAAATTAGCTTTAGAGTTTTTAAAGTCTCATAAAATAATTAGTTTTTTAGAAAATGATTTTTTTCAAAAAAATGATATTCACATCCACGTTCCTGAAGGTGCTATTCCTAAAGATGGGCCCTCAGCTGGGATTACAATGTTAACATCGTTAGCTTCATTGTTAAGTGGTAAAAAAGTTGTTAAAAATTTAGCTATGACAGGAGAGATTACACTCAGAGGAAAGGTTTTACCTGTTGGGGGTATCAAAGAAAAAATTTTAGCTGCAAAGAGAGCTGGTATTAAAAAAATAATTTTATCTAAAATGAATGAAAAAGATATTTTAGATATTGATCCATTATACATTAAAGGATTGAATTTTTTATATGTTGATCATATGAACGAGGTATTGCAATTAGCTTTAATTTAACCAAAGTAATTTTATTTGGAATGCTATATTTAAGATTTGTTTTTTTTTTAATTAGCTCGGTTTCTGTTGCGCAAATTGGGGGAGGCTCTACCTTTTCATTTCTTAATCTTGAATCGTCTCCGAGAATTAATTCACTTGGAGGTTATACTCCAATTGTAATTGATGACGATCCTAATCTAGCTCTATTTAACCCCTCTTTAATTAATGCTTCAATGAACTCTTTTGTTTCATTAAATTACGTTAATTATTATGCTGATATAAATTATGGCTCTATAGCTTTTATGCCAAAAATTTCATCTAAATTTCAAATTCTATCTGGAATTAAATACGTTGATTATGGTTTTTTTGAAGAAACAGATGAATTTGGAAATATAATTGGTCAGTTTAATGCATCAGAATATTTATTTTCTTTAGGCTCTTCTAAAGTTTTGTTTAATGAGGACAATAATTTATTAAATATTGGTTTAAGCACTAAGGTAGCTCTTTCACAATTATATACGGATTTTTCATTAGCATTTTTAATAGATTTTTCCTTGTTATATGTAAATTCTCATAAACGAATAAATACATCATTATTGGTTAGAAATTTTGGATATCAATTAATTAAATATAATAACGGAAATTTAGAAAATTTACCTTTTGAGTTATTATTTTCAATTTCTAATAAACTAGAGCATATGCCACTTAGGTGGACTCTTAGTTTTCAACATTTAGAAAATTGGAATTTAAATTTTGAAAATTTAAATCAATCTGAAGAAATTTTAACAGAAGGTAAGGCCAATTTTGGAGAAGAGTTTATGCGTCACATAGTTTTAGGTTTAGAGTTTTTAATAACAAAAAATCTAAATTTTAGACTAGGTTATAACAACAGAAATCGTAATGAAATGATGATTTTAGATAGGAAAGCTATGGTTGGTTTTTCTTATGGATTTAGTTTTAAATTAAATCGATTTAAGTTTAATTATGGAAGATCGTTAAATCACTTTTCTGGACCAGTAAATAGTTTAGGTATAACTACAAATATATCAAGTTTTTGAAAAAATTAATTATTGCAATAGACGGAGAGTCGTCTTCAGGTAAATCTAGTTTAGCAAGAGAGTTAGCTAGAAATATAGGTTACAAACATATTAATACAGGCTCTATGTATAGAGCTGTTACATATTATGCTATAAAAAATGGATTTATTAATAAAAATAAGACCAATGAATTTAATCACTATGAAATACTTGAAATGGTAAATAATATGAAATTTGAATTTCAATTAGTGAATAATAATTCGGAAATTTTTATAAACAATAAAAACATTCAAAGTGAAATCAATTCTCCCGAAGTATCTGACTTTGTTAGTCAAATTAGTACAATTTCAGCATTGAGAACTATAATTGTTAACATTCAAAGAAATATTGGTATTAATAAGGGGATAGTAATGGAAGGAAGGGATATTGGAAGTGTAGTTTTTCCAGCAGCTGACTTAAAGTTTTTTATAACTGCAGATATTAAGACAAGAACAAAAAGAAGATTTATAGAGCTTAATCAAAAAGGAATTAAGATTAAAGAAAAACAAGTTGGGCTGAACTTAAGAAAAAGAGATTTCCTAGATAAGAATAGAGAAAATAGTCCATTAATTCAATCTCCTGAAGCTATTAAAATAGATAATACAAACCTAAGTATTGATGAGCAAATTTTAATTATTAATTCACACATTAAAAAAAAACTTAAAAAAAAGTAATAAAATGTGTTGAAAATTAAAAATGAATATTATATTTGCAAGCTCTTATTTATTTAAGGGTATTTAAGTTTTTTGAAATATTAGAAGAAATAAAGGTAAAATACCAATTTCTATTTGAGACATTCATTCTAGAACAATTTTAAATTCTTTTTTACAATGAAGAGTTTGATCCTGGCTCAGGATGAACGCTAGCGGCAGGCCTAACACATGCAAGTCGAACGGTAACA
>PAZG01000023.1 GCA_002715445.1 Flavobacteriales bacterium
TAGCCAATACCGATGATGGTTCATGTGTGCCATTTATTTTTGGCTGTACAGACCCTGAAGCTGTTAATTATAATCCAATTGCAAATACAGATTTTGGTGGTGTTTTATGTAATTACGCTATTTATGGCTGTACAGACCAAACGGCTTTTAATTATAATCCAAATGCAAATACAGATGATGGTTCATGTATTCCTATTGTATTGGGCTGTACTGATAATACAGCATATAATTTTAATATTAATGCTAATATAGATGATGGTTCTTGTGAAGAAATTATTTTAGGTTGTACTGATATAACAGCTTTTAATTATAATTCAAATGCAAACACAGATGATGGTTCATGTATTGAATTAGTATTTGGATGTACAGATTCATCAGCTCTTAATTATAATAATAATGCTAACGTAGATGATGGTTCATGTATTGAAATAGTATTTGGATGTAAGAAGAAAGAGAACACATGCAAAGAAAAAACCTACTCACATAGCAATACTAGGGTGAGGAGCAACGAACATTGCTAAAATAAAGCTAAATCCAACAAAGGCTAAAAATGATCTCTCAGATTTTTGAACGTAGAGTTCCACAGGGTAACTGAACCTAGAAAATAATTTTTTCAAAATAGGGGGTTTTTAGTAATTAATATTTGGGTATAATAATTAGCGCTAATTAAAATAATGATATGCAAAAAGCAACTACCATAATTCCAACATACAAGGCTGTGCTAATGTCTATTCTTTTAGTTTCCATAGTTTATATATTTTTTATAAAGTTAAATTAAGCTTGTTAAATGAACATTAACGCAATGTTAAATTAATGTTAAAAATCAATTTGCATTCTCATTTGCAAAGTGTTTTCATTTATGTCTTCAGAGTTTACATCAGCAACGCCCATAACGTAGTTAAACATTATTCTCGTAGATGGATTTAAGTACCAATTTAAACCTAAAGTGATGTCATTTAATATTCCTCCATTTGCTTCAGATAGATCCATAGACGAATATCTTGCAGCTAACTCTAAAGCACCCATGCCATCATTTCCTAAATTTTTTCCAGGGGAAACTCTATCGAATCCTGCTAATGAATTTTTATATTTTCTTTTTTCTCCAGTTAAAAAGTAGCTTATTTGACCATAATAACTAGTAAAATTATATGTTTCATCTGCATCCACTGTAGTCATAATATATTCACCTTGAACAGATAAAGGGCCCATTACCCATGCCATTTCAGTTCCAATTAAATTTGTTTGTTCTACATTTTCTATACTTGCTGATATTAATTTATTTCCCATATGGTTTTCGGGCCTTGTAGATACAGAATATGTGTTATCAGAGTTTTTTCTGCTACTAAAGCCAATTCCTAAGTGTAGCAATTGGTCATTGTTGTTAATTGGTAAATAACTTATTCTAGATGTAATATTTCTATTGCCATTTTGCTCTTCGTCACTTAATCCATTTTGAAAAATTCCAGCTTGTATAGATAGTTTATTATCCATATAGCTATTGTGTAACATTAATCCCACATTTCTTTCTGGTGAAAATGCAATTGGCAATCCTCTTTCCATAAATGTCATATACTTACTACTTGTTAAAGCTTCAAGTCTAAAAGGTTCTTTAAAGTGACCTACTTTTATATTACCTACAAATGGCACTTTCGTTATTTCAATATATACATCTTTAAAAGAAGCTCCATCACCATCAAAATCAAATTGCACTTTATATTTTACATTTTTATAAACTTGTCCAGAGTTGAATAACCTTACTCTTCTGAATTCACTTCCACTAAAAGACTCATCTGTTCCGTTTACATTAGTATTCCAAAATGCGTAATCGAACATAATACGACCACCAAATTTTAGTTTAAAATCTCCGTCTGAACTGGTAGTTTTAAAACCATTATTCCAAATAGAATTAAAATCTTGAGAAAAAATAAGAGAGCTTAAAAAGAAGCAAAGTATTGTTAGTTTTTTCATTCTTAAAAAAGTTAAAATTTTATTGATTCAAAATTAATAATAAATCAATTTTATAATGTTAACTTAATGTTAAGTGATTGTTATTTTTTTGTAAAACCACATCAAAGAATTATAATAATAATTTATATTGAATAACAATTTGTAAAAACTAAATATATAGTGAAAAAAATATTAATTGTTGACGATGAAAAAGATATTTTAGAGTTTTTGGGATATAATCTTAGAAAAGAAGGTTATGAAGTAATTGAAGCTAAAACAGGAGATGAAGCTCTTCATCTTGTAAAAAACAATATTCCAGATTTAATCATTTTGGATGTAATGATGCCGGGTATTGATGGTATTGAGACTTGTCAAAGTATGCGTGAAATGCCAAAATTAAAAGACACTCTAATTATATTTTTAACTGCTAGAAATGAGGATTTCTCGCAAATTGCTGGCTTGGATGCTGGTGCAGATGATTATGTATCAAAGCCAATCAAACCAAAAGTTTTGTTGAGTAGAATTAAAGCAATATTTCGTAGAAATCAAACTCAGAGTGATTTAGAATCATATGGTGATGTGGAAATTAATTATGATACAAAACAATTAAAATTTAAAGGGAAAGAACAAAGTTTAACAAAAAAAGAATATGATCTTTTATTATTGCTTTGTTCTAAGCCAGGCAAGGTTTTTAACAGGGAAGAAATACTTCAATCTGTGTGGGGTGGTGATGTTGTAGTAGGTAATAGAACGATAGATGTTCACATAAAAAGATTAAGAGAAAAAACATCATCAGATTACATTAAAACTGTCAAAGGATTTGGTTATAAATTCATATTTTAAATGAAAAAAAAATTATCAGAAGAACAAGAAATATTAGCACTTAAAAGAGCTGCTAAATATAGAAGAGAGTTTCTAGGAAATGTCTCACATGAGCTTAAGACACCAATTTTTAACATTCAAGGATATATACATACATTGATTGATGGAGCGTTAGAAGACCCTAATGTAAATAGGAAATATTTACTTCGAACAAGTAAGAGTATTGATAGACTGATTAGTATAATTGAAGATTTAGAAATCTTAGCTAATTTGGAATCAGAGGAGTTATTAATGGATGTTACGGATTGGGATTTAATAGACCTTGTCAATGAGCTGTTTGAATTTTTTGAAATTAAATCATCTGAAAAAAACATAAAACTGTCTTTAGATTCTAATTTTGATAGTCTTTTTGTTTTTGCTGATAAAGAAAAAATAAATCAGGTTCTATTGAATTTAATTTCAAATTCAATTAAATATGGTAAAGATGGGGGCTGTATAACTATTAAGATTGAAAAAAAGGAAAAGAATTCTTTAATCCATGTCGTAGATGATGGTATTGGCATTTCTTCAGAAAATATTTCAAGAGTTTTTGAAAGGTTTTATAGAGTTGATAAAGGTCGATCTAGATCCCAGGGTGGAACAGGTCTTGGCTTAGCTATTGTAAAGCACATTATAGAGGCTCATGAACAAAAAATTGACATTAGTAGTCAAGTGAATAAGGGTACAGCAATTTCTTTTACTCTTAAAAACAGCATTAAATAGATGAATAGAAGAGATTTTTTAAATTTTTTAGGCAAAGGTTTTTTAGTTACGTCTTTTAGCCCCTTAATACTTAAGGGTGTAGAAAAAATAAATAATAAACCTGTATTAAGCTCAACTATTTTTCCTTCAAAATTAGATGAGGTTGTTTTACACAATGATCTTAATTATGAGTTGTTAGTTACGTGGGGAGAAAAAATAAGTTCAAAAGATAGATTTGGTTTTAATAATGATTACATCGGCTTTATTAAAGGAAAGAATAGATCTGAGGCTTATTTATGGGTCAATCACGAATATGTTCATCCATTGTTTTTTTCTTCAAAGCCTGCGGAAAAAAAGACATTAAGTGATATTAAAAAAGAAATGTATAATGTTGGAGGAAGCTTTTTCAAAATAAAACTAAAAAGAGGAAATTGGCAAATTGATTTATCTGCAGATGAAAATAAGAGAGTATCTGCGTTAGATAAAATTCCATTTGATGATCAAATTATTATACAGGGTTCAAATACAACTGTGGGGACCTTAGCAAACTGTTCTGGACATATAACTCCTTGGAATACTGTTTTAACTTGTGAGGAAAATTACGATATGTTTTATGGCGAGAGAGATAGAAAAAATGGAAAAATAGTTTACCCATCTTACACATTGGGTTGGGAAAAACATTTTCCTTTTCCACCGGAACATTATGGATGGGTAGTTGAGATAGATCCATTTACCAATAAGAAAAGAAAGTTAATTTCACTTGGAAGATGTGCTCATGAATGTGCTCATTTAAAAGAACTTGATGACGGTCGTCTTGTAGTTTATACAGGTGATGATATTGACAATGGATGCATATATAAATTTGTGTCTAAAAATCCCAAAGACTTAACTACTGGAAAGTTATATGTTGCTTCATTAGAGCTGAAAAAATGGATACCAGTAGATTATAATCAACATAAAATTTTACAGGAAAATTTTGAAAGTCAATTAGAAGTATTAACATATTTAAGGGAAGCATCTAAACTTATTGGCGGAACTGAACTAGATAGGCCAGAAGATATTGATATTGATCCTTTAGAGCAGGGAGTCTATATTGCTCTTACAAATAATTATCTCAAAAATAATTTTCATGGTAGTATTTTAAAAATAGTTGAAAATGGTAATAAGCATGACTCTGAAAATTTTGAATTCGAATATTTAATTTCTGGTGGTGAAGACACTGGCTTTTCATGTCCAGATAATTTAATTTTTGATAAGGTTGGTAACCTTTGGTTTACATCTGATATAACAGGAAGCAGATTAAACACACCACCTTATGAAAAATTTGGAAATAATGGTTTATTCGTTCTTATTAGAAATGGAGACAATGCTGGGAGTATTATTCAAGTGGCTTCCGCACCAGTAGAAGCTGAGTTTACCGGCCCATGCTTTTCTCCTGACTGGAAAACTCTTTTTTTGAGTGTTCAACATCCTGGTGAAAAAAGTATTTCACTAAGAAACACATCTAGTAAATGGCCTAAAGAAAAAGGAGGGCCGAAGCCTGCAGTTATATCTATTTCAGGAAAATTATTAAAGGATATTATGACTTAATTAAGTTATACGAATGAAGTATANCTAGGTATGAAGCGCTAATATATAATGTTATTTCATTTAATTCTAAAAGTGGTGGATGAATNTTTTCATTTATTAAATAAAAACTTAANATTGCCCAANATAACCAAAGAGCGTANTTTATANAAACACTTTTTGNATTTTTTGAAGAAAAAAATACAGCAATTAATGAAACTATAATAAATAAATAATCAAAATAACCCCAAAATAATTCACTTGGCGAGTGGCTCGTGCTTACTGTTGCCGCACATCCAGAAATAAAAATAATTGGAGTTAAAATACAGTGTATTAAACACAGAAAGCTGAAAAAAGCCCCTAAAAAATCTGATTTTAAAAGTATTGCTTTCATTAAAATAAATTTATGCGAATATATTATATTTTTTTAAATTAATTATTAATTTTGCAACCATGTTGCATTTAAAAAAAAATGAGATATTAAGTAATAAAAGTGTAAGAGCCACAGAAAACAGATTATCTGTGCTAGGAGCATTTTTGCATTATCAAAAACCAATCAATTTAAAAACCATCCGCGATTACGTAGAGGGAATAGATAGAGTTACGCTTTTTAGGATTCTTTCTTTATTTGAGTCTAAGAAGATAATTCATAAAATTGTCTTAGAAAATGGACTAATTTATTTTGCAATCTGTAATGAAAAGTGTAGCAGTGATTTCGGATGCACTCACACGCATGTACACTTTTTGTGTAATGTGTGTGAAGATGTTTCATGTTTAGAAGTTGATGCTTTTCCAACTGTAAATCACCCTGGTTTTTCGTTTAGTAGTTTAAGTATAAATGCGTCAGGTACGTGTGTAAATTGTAGTGAATGAATTTTTATAAAGTCTTTACATATTTTGTTTTTTTGAATTTTTGTTGTGCTTTTGCGCAAGACAAGGGATTTATTTTAGATTCTGAAAGAAAGGGTATTTCAAGTGCTACTATTTTTTTTGCTGACATAAACTTAGAAGTGTATTCTAGAGATGATGGGTCTTTTACAATTCCTAAAGATATCCCAGCAAATAGTCTTGTAGAAATAAAAAAATCAGGATATATAAGTCAGGTTATTCAATTTAATACAAATAAAAAATTTGAGTTAATATTAGAAAGCTTGCACATTCAGTTAGATGAGGTTGAAATTATAGAGTCTACAAATCAATTAGGAAACACCAAGCTAGTTAGCGTCGAGAAAAAAGTATTGAATGACTTATCTACAACTTCTTTGGTTGAAAATATAACCCAACTATCTGGTGTTAATTGGATTGGTTCTGGACAGGGAATCCAAAAAATAGTTGTTAGAGGTCTTTCAGGAATGCGTGTAGTTACTTATTTGAATGGTATGCGAATTGAAAACCAGCAGTGGGCAAATGACCATGGTATTGGTTTTACTGAGTTAGGTTTAAGTGAAGTTGAGTTAATAAAAGGTTCTTCAGCATTAAAATATGGCGGTGAAGCCGTCGGTGGATTATTATATTTTAAAGATGCTCCATTTTTAGAAAGTGAAAAATTAAGTGGTTTTATATCAACTAAATTTGATAATAGTCATTTTTCATATGGAAATAAATTTGGTTTAAAGTGGTCAAAAAATAAATTTTATTTTAATCTCTACGGACAATATACTATAGCTACAGATTACAGATTGCCTGATAATACCTATTTATATAATTCTAGGTTTAGAAATCAAGGTATAAAATTTTCTGCTTCATATAGATCTAATAAAATACAGCATATATTTAGATATCAGCATAATGCCGAGCAACTTGGTATTCCCGCTCATGTATGTGACCCTACATTAGGTAATATTGAATTAACCCAAATTTTATCAGATGAAATTTCATTAAGTGAAGATTACGACTTAAGTGTTATACGCCCAATTCAAAATGTCTCTAATCATTTATTCATTTACGAGAGTAATTACTTTATTAATAACAATAAATTTAGTTTACATATAGGTCATTTTATTAATAATTTAAAAGAGTATGAGAAAGTTACTTTCCCTGCTTTTGATATGGATTTAATTTCCACACAATTTAGATTAAATCTTAGAAAAAAAATTAAAGACTACACCATAAATATAGGATCTCAAGCCACTAGAAATAGTAATAAAAATTATACAGTTGATTATTTAATTCCTGATGGATTAAGTAGTGATATTGGTTTGTATTCAATTTTAGATTATGAAAAAAATAATCTTGGATTTAATGCTGGAGCTAGATTTGATTTTAAAGAGATAGTATGTGATTCTTATAATTTTCAAAACACTTTTTCTTCTTTAAGCTCTTCATTAGGCATGTATTATAAATATAAGGATCATGTTTTTAGATTAACTTATTCAGGGGCATTTAGATCCCCTCATCTGTCTGAGTTGTTCTCCGACGGGGTTCATCATGGCACAAACAGATATGAATTAGGAAATGAAAGTCTCGATATTGAAAAAGGTCGTCAGTTTGATTTAAAATATCAGTGGTCCAGTCAGCATTTTGGCATTGTGCTTAATCCTTTTCTACAGTTTATCCAAGATTATATTTCTATTGAACCAATGGATTCAATAATTCAAAATAATAGGGTTTTTAATTATACTCAGTTTGATCAAGTAAAGCTTTCAGGTTTTGAAATGCATTTACATTATCATCCGCATTTTATGCATAATTTGCACTTAGAGCAGACATATTCTTTTGTTGAAACTAAAAATCAAGATAGCAATAGGGCATTAGCATTAACTCCATCGAATAAAATAAAAACAAAAATTAGATTAGATTTTAATCAAAATAGATTGGGTTTTTTTAAAAGTATTTCATTATATCATACTTATTCATTTGAGCAAAAAAATGTTTCTCAATTTGAGTTACCCAGTGATGAATACAACTTGGTTAATATAGATATTGCGTTTGATTTTTTTAAAAAAATAGATTTTATTTTAGGTGTTGCTAATTTATTTAATGAAGAATATGTGCCGCATTTATCTAGAATAAAAGATGTGCCAGGCGTTCCTACAGGAATACCTAATCCTGGTAGATCATTTAATATAAATTTAAGATATACATTTTAATATTGTTGGGGGTTAGATGTATAGTTAATTAGTTTTCTTCAACACAAATTTTTTTTTTTATGAAAAAGTTCTTATTATTATTTGGATTAACTGTTTTCTTGTTTTCATGTTCTGAAGATGATGATCATCAATGTATAGAATGTCATATTGCTTTTATGCTTGATACTGGAGTTGAGCTTCCTACTGATATAGGTGAGTTCTGTGATGAGGCTTTAACTGACATTGAAATGAATGGTTATAATTTATTAGAAGACATTCAAAATGGTGACACAGTTGTGCCTGCTGGATTTTATCCTGCTGACATGATTCACTGTGAAGAACATGCAGATCACGATCACGATCATGATCATTAAAATGCTGTTATAGTACTTTTAAAAAAGCGTCAAATATTTGACGCTTTTTTTATATTATAAATTGAAGTTTAATAGTCTAGCTTAGTATAAAATTAATTTTTGCTTAACATAAAATAGATTGTGTAAATTTGTTTTCACAAAAAACATAAAATAAGAGTGTCAGAGTTAACTAAACATCTTGATGGATTTAAAACTATCTCACTAAAAGAGATGAATAATGTAAAGCTAATGGATAGAACTGACACGAAATTTGTTTTTAATAAAAGTTTACTTTTAAAGATATTACCTTCTCTAAAAAATGATTATAAAATATTGAAAGTAAATGGCAATCGTTTTTCTAAATACAATTCAATTTATTTTGATACAAATGACTTTATGTTTTACAAATCACACCATAATGGAAGAACCAATAGGGTCAAAATTAGATTCAGAGAGTACTTAGACTCTGCGTTATGTTTTTTGGAAATTAAAAAAAAGAACCCAAAGGGAAAGACGGTAAAAAACAGAATGATTGTAAAAAAAGCTAATAGAAAGTTAAGTAAAAGTAATTATAGTTTTATAAATAAATATTTAAGTGACAGTTTGGATTTAAACTATTGTCATGAAAATTATTTTAATAGAATTACATTAGTAAATCAAATAATTAAAGAGAGATTAACTATAGATTTTGATTTTGCTTTTAAACGTCATCCAAAAAAAATTAACAACGAGTATAATAACATTATTATTGCTGAGTTAAAACAAGAAAAATTAAATAGGAATTCTTTTTTTTATAAAGTGATGAGAGAAAATAGGCTTAGAAAAACAGGCATGAGTAAATACTGCTTTGCAACGTCTTCAATTTTTCCTAGTCTAAAATATAATAGGTTTAAATCAAATTTTTCTATTTTAGAAAAAAATAATAATTAAAAAATACAATTATGGAATTTTTAGGAATTGACATTTTAGATAAAGAAGATTTTTTAGAGCTGTTTATTAGGTCTGCTTTTAATTTACTTGTAATATGGTATATTGTTAAGTCACTGTATTATCCAGCTAATAAAAATAAAGATTATGTTTTCACATATCTTTTAATATCCACAGTTGTATTCTTTTTATGTTTTTTATTAGAAAACGTTAAATTAGAACTGGGCTTTGCACTGGGTTTATTTGCAGTCTTTGGTATAATAAGATACCGAACAGAAACCATTTCGGTTAAAGAAATGACCTATCTATTTATTGTTATCGGTCTTTCTGTAATGAATGCTTTAGCAAACAAAAAAATTAGTTACTTTGAGCTTCTATTTGCCAATATTTCGATAATTTTTTTACTGGACTATTTCGAAAGAAACTGGATGTTGCAAAGGTCTACAAAATCAAAATATGTTTTATACGAAAAGATTGATATGATTGCTCCTGAAAAAAGAGATGAATTGGTTGATGATATTCAAAATAGAACTGGCCTGAGAATTGAAAAGTTAGAAATAGAACAAATTGATTTAGTTAGGGATACTGCTAAAATTAAAATTTATTTCGTTGAATAAGTTTTTACTTTTTACATTTTTTTTCTCTTTTCAATTTTGTTTTTCACAGCAAGCTGAAAAAGAGTTTTGGTCTAAGATGGAGTATGGTTTTAAGTTGAATAAAAAAAGTTCTTTGTCTTTAGAGTCAGGCGCTAGATACAGTCTAAATCCATACATTTTTACTAAGCAATTTTTAGACTTTTCATCTTCATTTAAAATCAACAAAATATTAAGCTTAGATAATGGAATTAGAGTAACGAAGATACCAAATCAAAAAAATTTAGGCAGAAGGCTTTATTTTTCACTGTATATAAAACCAGATTTAAAAAAAATAAAAATATCCTTAAGGTCCAGAATCTTCTCAGAAAAAAATGTGGTTTCTTATCATCGACAATACTTTAGAAATAAGTTAGCTTTTGGTTATAGGATTAATAAAAGAATAAGCCCTTATATTGAAGCGGAACATTTGATGGGAATTAACAATAATAGTGAAAATAAGTTTCGTTATGGTTTGGGTAGTCAGTTTAGTTTTTCTAAATCTATAGCTTTAAAACTCTTCTATAGAATTCAAAACACTAACAAAAAAATCATAGGAGTTTATATTAGCAAAAAAATATAGTTTATTTGGTTTAATTTGCTTATTAATATTATATTAATGTTTTAAATCTTAAACTATTTATTTATGATACGACTAGTACTATTTTCGCTTATTTTCTCATTTACTCTTCAGGGCCAAATTCTATTTTCAGAATATGCTGAAGGGTCCTCATATAATAAGTATTTAGAGATATATAATTATTCAAATGAATTAGTTAATTTATCTGATTATGCGTTTCCAAGTTGTTCAAATGGTTGCGATCAACAAGGCGAATGGGATTACATGAATAATTTTCCTGATGGAGCTATAATTCAGCCNGGGGGTGTGTATATCATAACGCANCCGTATGCTACAGATCCTTCTAATCAATATTACAATTCTGATATAGCAAGCTTTAGTGATCATCAATTTCAGTTTTTAGGAAATGGAAATGATGCGGTTGGTTTAATGAATGTGTCCTCCGGTGTTATTTTAGATATTATTGGAGATATGTCTTCAGAGGCTCCNGATGATGGATGGGATGTTGCCGGNGTTTCGCANGCCACCAAAGATCATGTTTTAGTTAGAAAGAGTGACGTTTCTATTGGAAATGCTGGTAATTGGGCTGCTTCAGCTGGAACAAATTTAAATGACTCTGAATGGATTGTATTAGATAATGAAATTTGGGACAATCTAGGTTTTCATGAGTATGACGGGGGTGTAGTAATCGTTTTTGGATGCACGGATTCCTCTGCTTTAAATTACAATCCATTAGCTAATGCTGATGATGGCTCCTGTGAGTATGCTGAAGTATTTGGTTGNGCAGATTCAACAGCTTGTAANTATGATTCTTCTGCNTCATCTTCAATTTTCTCATTTTCTAANACAGATTCAAACATGACTATTGCAATTGAAGCTAGTGTGGGNTCATCAATAAATTTGGAAATTGGAGATGTTTTAGGTGTTTTTTATACTAATGACCTTAATGAATTGACTTGCGCTGGTTCTGCTGTATGGAATAATGAAGCCTTGGCGATTGCTGCTTGGGGGTCCGAATCGGGTTTAGACAACGGTTTTTTGCCGTCTGAAGAATTTACTTTTATTGTCCAAAAAATCGATGGCTCTATGTTTCTTTTAGATTCTAGTATGAATAGTATGCCGCCATTTTCTTCTACTTATGAGCCTAATGGTTTTGGACAGGTGTTAACCTTTTCTATTTTAAGTCAGTACTATGATTTAGAAAATTGTGATTATCCTGAGGAGTATTATGATTGTTTCGGTAATTGTATAAATGATGCAGATGGTGATGGTATATGTGATGAGTTTGAGTTAGATTTATTTGAAAATAGTATGTTTAATAATGTTATAATTTATAACATTGATTTATTGGGAAGAGGAGTTAATCTGGATGAAAATAATAAAATTTCAATACAATTATTTGAAAATGGTAACGTTCTAAAAAAAGTAACTATTAATTAAATATGCGTCTATTTAAATTTTTATTTTGTATTGTTTTTTTATTCATTTCCTGTGGAAGTGAGCCGGAAAAAGAGCCCGTTAAGGTTAATAAAAATATCGATAAAGAACTAAATGTTGACCAAGAAGGTCTTTACTCTTTTAATTCTAGTAAGACTAAAATTATATGGAATGGTTTTAAAACAACTGATAGGATTAAGGTAACAGGTCAATTTGAAAGTTTTAAGTCATCAAGAGATGGGTTGGAATATAATACTCTAGAAGAGTTAGTTAATGGCTTAGATTTTTCAATAAGCACTGCCTCTTCAGTTTCAGGAGACCCTGTGAGAGATATGAATTTAAAAGACTATTTTTTCAGACAACTCACTAAAAATTTTACTCTAAATGGAACGCTAGGTTTTCCAAAGGGTGGTTCAATTCCCGTTACATTTAACACCTTGTTGGGTTCGAAAACTGTGGATTTAGATTTTACTTTTGAAAATAATTTAGTTGAGATAAAAGGTATTCTTGATATTGGGGTTGATTTAGGAGGCGTTTTGGCTTATGATTCTATTCACGAGAAATGTGAGCAACTTCATACAGGGGGTGATGGTGTTTCTAAAACTTGGACTGAAGTGGAAGTTTTAGTAAAAGTTCCAATATCTCGAAATTAATTTAGATTAAATTATTACAACCTCTAATTAGAGAGTTGTTCATTCTTCCTAAAACTTGGTAGTATTCTCCTTGCTTTTTCCCTAAATCGTTTGTTGCTATAAATGCGCAGCTGTGAATATTTGCTAAATCAATGATATTTATTCCACCTGTAATATTGTTTTTATTTACAATTTTTAGTGGGTTGTTGATGTTGCGTATTAGTATTTTTTTCCAAGGTGGAGAATGGAATTTCCCTTTTTTATTAGAATAAGATTGCGATAGGAGCTCTGTCATACTGTATTCAGATCCAATATTTTTTATTGAAAATCTATCCCTCAGGATTTCATATAACTCATCTTTAGTGTATTCTACATTTTCTTTTTTCATACCGCCCGTCTCCAAAACAATCCCTCCATTTAAATTAATTTTATGTTTAATTGCAAAGTCTAGTAACAAGAAGCTTAAACCAATAATAATAAATGGTTTATTTTTCCTTTTAGATATTTCAATTTTTTCAATTAGCTTTTCATATTTATTATAATAAAATCCGCTATTTGTGCAGCCGCTTTCTTTGATCAGGTAATTGCACATATGAATTAAAGAAGATTTGTTATTAGTTTTATATTCCGGAGTCAGGCAAAAAATGGAATAACTTTTAATTTTCTTAAATTCTATTTCGAAAGATCGTCGTATGCTTTTTTCATAGAATTTTATGGACTCAATATAATGTTTGCTTTTTTTGTCAGTTGTGGTACCGCTACTATGAAATATTTTTTCATACGAAATTCCCTGACACAAGATTTTTTTTTCTTTAAATAATTCAATTGGAAAAAATGGGATTTCGTTAATAGATTTAACATCTTTAACTTCGACACCCAAGAGGTCAACAAATTCCTTATAATGCTTATTGTGTTTGTATTGAAAATAAAAAAGCTCCAAAGAAAGCTTGTTAAACTCATTAGTTGAGTTAATTTTAAAAATATCTTCTTTAAATTTATTTAAATCCATATCAAACATTTTGCATTGTAAAAATAGTTTAATAATTTATTAAAATTAAATTTTTTAACTACATGGGCGAGGGGGTTTGTTATTTAGAACTATTATAAATTAAAATAACTTTTGTTCCCCACTATTTATAACGACTCTAAATAACAAAAGTGAACATTTTAGTTCTATGTACGGGAAATTCTTGTCGCAGTCAAATGGCTGAGGGCTTTTTATGCAATTTAGGTTTTAATGCTCAAAGTGCTGGAATTGATAGTCATGGCATGAACAAATATGCTGTTAAAGTTATGTCAGAAATTGGAATTGATATATCAAATCAGTATTCAAAAAAAATTAATGAAATAGATTTAAGTAATATAGATGTGCTAATTTCTGTATGTGATTCAGCGAAAGAAAATTGCCCAGTAATACCTAATATTAAAATACACTATCATTTTTCTTTTGCTGACCCTTCTTTGTCACAAAATATACTTTTGTATAGGAAAGTAAGAGATGAAATTAAAAATTATATTTTTAATTTATCAAAAAAATTAAGTACATAAAATGAGTAAAAATAAATTAGCAAAATTTAAGGAATTAAGTATGTTATCTAATACAATTCAGCCAAATCAAAAGGAGATTTTAACTAATTCATTTCCACTAAAAGGAAAATGGAATAAAGAATTTAAAAATAATAATCCAATTGTTTTAGAACTAGGATGTGGTAAGGGAGAGTATACAGTAAATCTTGCTGAAATTAATTCCGAAGTTAATTATATTGGAATTGATATAAAAGGTGCTAGAATATGGAAGGGCGCCACATTAGCTCATAAAAATAAGTTAAATAATGTGCGTTTTTTGCGAACCCAAATAGAACAATTAGATAAGTTTTTTTGTGATGAAGAAATATCAGAAATTTGGATTACATTTCCTGACCCTCAAATAAAATATAGAAGAAGGAAAAAGCGTTTAACAAGTGTTTCGATGCTTGAATCATATAAAAAAATCCTTAAAAAAAAGGGTTTGATTCATTTGAAGACAGATAGTGAGTTTTTACATGGTTTTACTTTAGGGATTTTGGATAGTATGAATGTAGAAATTGTAAAATCAACTCATGATCTGTATAAAAGTAAAATTGATAATAGTGTTCTTAAAATAAAGACTTTCTATGAGACCATGTTCTTAAAAAAAAAGAAACCAATAACGTATATTTGTTTTAAATTTATATGAAAAGACTTTAATGAGTAAAGAAAAAAAAAATAATATTAGATGCTTTATCAAAGCTAAAAGTGCCTTCTTCAGATGTTAGCTTAATTAGCAGCAATATTTTAAAAAGTATTGATGTTGTTGAAGGAAAAGTCACAATAGTTTTTAATATTGAAAACCCAACATTACATCTAAGAAAAAAAATTGAAAAACTTGTTATTGATTCTTTAAATACAAAATTTTCTCAGCACGAATTAATTGTAATTATTGAAACTAAAAAGAAAGAAGATAGCTTAAGTGGAATTAAAAATATTATAGCAATTGCATCAGGAAAAGGCGGCGTCGGCAAGTCAACTGTTTCATCAAACTTAGCTGTTTCCTTAGTTCAAAAAGGATTTTCAGTAGGATTATTGGATGCGGATATATATGGCCCTTCTATTCCACTTATGTTTGATGCTGAAAATAGTAAACCTAAATTAAAAAACATAGAAGGTAAGTCTTTAATGGAACCAATTGTTAGTTACGGAGTAAAGTTACTTTCCATAGGTTTTTTTAGTGACCCAAAAGATCCTATTGTTTGGCGTGGGCCCATGGCTAGTAAAGCCTTAAATCAAATGATACATCAAAGTAATTGGGGTGATTTAGATTATTTGATTATAGATTTACCACCTGGAACAGGTGATATACATTTAAGCTTAGTTCAGTCTCTGCCCCTAACAGGAGCAGTTGTTGTAACTACACCTCAACCAGTTTCAATTATAGATGCTAAAAAAGCTATTTCAATGTTTAAATTAAAAACAATTAATGTACCAGTTATTGGAATAATTGAAAATATGTCCTGGTTTCAAACTAATGAAAGTAAAAAGAAATATTATATATTTGGCAGAAATGGCGGCGAGGCTTTAAGTGATAATTTAGGTATTCCTCTTTTGGGTAAAATCCCTATAAAAGAGAGTATAAGAGAGTCTGGCGATGTTGGTAGGCCAGCCTTTTTACAAAATGGAGGTATTCATTTTTTTAATGAAATAACAGATAATATAATTTTAAGGACTAATGAGAGAAATCAATCTGTAGCGCCTACGGAAAAAGTTAAAATTACTCATGCGAGAGGTTGTAATACATAAATAATTTTAAAATGAATGAATCAAATTTAATTGAGCGAGTTAACAAAGGGTTAGAAGAAATCCGTCCTTTTTTACAAAGAGATGGAGGAGACGTTACCTTTATTAAGGTTACTTCAGATTCAGAAGTTATAATTAAATTAGAAGGAGCCTGCCAATCATGCGATGTTAATCAAATGACTTTAAAAAATGGAATTGAGCAGTCTGTTAAAAAGTATGCTCCTGAAATAAAAATTGTCAAAACTTTATGATTAAAACAGACATCATAATTATAGGCGCAGGACCCTGTGGTTTATTTACTGTGTTTGAAGCTGGCTTATTAAAAATGCGTTGTCACTTTATTGACGCTTTACCAGTTCCAGGTGGTCAATGTGCAGAAATATATCCTAAAAAACCAATATATGATATTCCAGGTTATCCTGAGATTTTAGCTGAAGATTTAATTAAAAATTTATTAAAACAGATTGAGCCTTTTAACCCCGGATATACTTTGGGAGAGAGAGCAGAAACCGTTAAGAAGACAGATGATGATAAATTTTTAGTTATCACTAATAAAGGAACCCATCATATTGCTCCAGTAGTAGTTATTGCTGGTGGATTGGGATGTTTTGAGCCTAGAAAACCGAAAATAGAAAATCTATCTAGCTATGAGGGCAAAGGAGTTGAATACATAATTAAAGACCCTACAATTTATCATGATAAAAAAATTGTAATTTCTGGAGGTGGCGATTCAGCCCTCGATTGGGCAATATATTTTGCTAAACATGCTAAAAAAGTTACTTTAGTTCATCGAAGAAGTTCATTTAGAGGNCATATAGANTCTGTTGAAAAGATTAGTGAATTAGCAAAGGNTGGAAAGGTAAATTTAATTACTGAGGCTGAGGTAATAACATTAAAAGGAAAAGATAAGATAGATTCTATTTCAATTAAACTTTCTAATGACAATAATATTGATATTGTTACTGATTATTGGTTTCCGTTATTTGGATTAACCCCAAAGTTAGGACCAATAAGTAAGTGGGGTTTAAATTTAGAAAAAAACGCCATATTAGTTAATAACACTGATTATTGTACTAACATTGAAGGAATATATGCTGTAGGAGATGTTAATACATACCCAGGAAAATTAAAATTAATTTTATGTGGATTTCACGAGGCTGCGATTATGGCTCAATCTGCTTTTAATCGTGTTTTCCCAGATCAAAAAAAAGTATTTAAATATACCACTGTTATGGGTGGGGTAAAAGGTTTTTAAAAATGAATAAAATAAACATTAACGTAATTGATCAATCAGGTAAAAAACATAATTTGAATGTAGATATTCACCCAGAAATGAATTTAATGGAAGTATTGCGTTCTTATGATTTTATGGAGGGGGCATGTGGAGGAATGTGCTTGTGCGCCACATGTCATTGCTATATTTTGGCGGATGATAAAAGTATTCTTATAAAAAATGATGAAGAAGATGCTATGTTAGACCAATTATTTTCTGTGCAGTCTAATAGTAGACTTGCATGTCAAATCCCCTTATCAAAAGAGTTGGATAATCTTATTATTAAAATAGCATCAGCTGACTAACTTTTAGAAATAATGCAAACAGGAATTGGTTTCATTTTGTGCTGATTAATCTTATTAAAATTTAAATAGATTTGAATCACTTCCTTTTCTCTGTCACTTAAATTATTTTTTTTTGAATTTAAATTTTTAATAGCTTCTTCAATTTCTTGGTACGTTGCGCCAATTTGATCCTCATCATTCCTACTATCTTCCCATAGACCGTCTGTTGGTTTTGCCTTTTGGATATCATTAATTATTTTTAATTCTTTAGCAAGATTAAAAACTTCTGATTTCATTAAATCTCCAATAGGACTTAAATCTACGCCACCATCTCCATATTTTGTATAGAAACCAATACAAAAATCTTCTATTTTATTTCCCGTGCCAATAACTAATCCATTTTTACATCCTGCAATTTGATAGAGAGTTGTCATTCTTATTCGTGCCCTTGTATTTGCAAGTGCAAGCTTATCTTGAAACTCTTGTCCCATTGTTTTTTTAAACTGGTCAAAAACAATTGATAAATCCATTTCTATGGATTCAACATTTTTATAATTATTCTTTAGCCATTTAATGTGTTTTTGAGCTCGAACTAACTCTTCATTATTTTGATGGATTGGCATTGAAACGACAATGGTCTTTAGTTTAGTTTCAGCGCATAAAGTTGAAGTAACAGCAGAGTCAATTCCACCGGAAATACCAATTACAAGAACTTTATTATATTCATTAGCGTATTTTTTGATCCAATTAATAATATGTCTTTTAATATTTCTCATAATTAATTAAAAAAAGAATCCCAATCTAATTCCAATTTGATTTAATAAAGAGTTATCAGTATTTGTGTAATTTAGACCATCAGTTATATTATTTTGAAAAAAAAGTTCACTATGTACGGCAGTATTGTTACCAAGAGAATATTCTGCTCCGATACAAATATTTATAATTAGAATTGCGCTTTTTGCATTTTTCTCATTTTCACTAAGATTGTTAGGCCTGACCCTTTCTTTTAATCGAAAAGCTAAAGAAGGTCCTGTTTTAGCAAAATATTTCCAGTATCCAATTGATCTAGATTTCATTTTAATTTGAAAAGGTAGATTTAAATATTGCAAATTATAATTTATATTATTGATATCACCCCCTCTATGAGAGAACTCAAATCCAGATTCTATGAAATGATTTTCGCTTAATGCAAACTCTATGCCATATCCATAATTAAATCCAATATTACTTCCAGACTCAGTATCATCATTTGTTGATACCCAATTAACACATGGTGCAATATATAATCCCATTCTTGTGTCTTGAGATTTTGAATATAAACATGAAAAAATAATTATAATTAAAAATGTTTTTTTCATAGTTGACTTAATTTATTATAAATTTAACTTCTTATAATGAAAAATAAAATTAAATATCTCTTAATAGTATCAATTTTATCTTTAGGTGCTGTTTTACTTTTTTATAAAAAATCGAAAAACAATATTGTTTTTCCTGTACCCAATATGTTAGATCAATGTGATTCTATAATAGACATATATAGATCTGATTTAAAATTATTTAGATTTGGTGAAAACCTTGATACTGATTCTTTAATTAATGAGATTAAAATAAAACTAGATCCAGTCCTTCCTAACACAAAAGAAAAGTATTATGAGATAATGAATGATCCTGATTTCCGTATAATTTCTGACTCTACATATAATTTTTTCGGAGATGAAATTCCGTATATAGATGAGATAAAAAATGGCGTTTGTAGGTATAAAAGCTTTTTAAATGAGGATGCAAATTTGTCTAAGTTGTTCGCAAATAAGATTAATTTAATTGTATATGTTGATAGTGATATTACATATATAAATCAACCGAATTTCACTCCTCCGTTTATACCAATTGACTTTACAGTTAATCCTTATGATAATTCTCAATGGTTGTTAATCGGTCTTCATTGGTTTTTAGGTGAAGATCATGCATTTTACCAGTCTGGTCAAGATTTCTTAAGACGAAGGTATGATTCTATTTTTCTCTCTTCTATGGTTTTTAATAGACTTGGATATAATTATTTATCATACAACAATATGTTTAATGTAGATGATGATTCATTTCTTGCTGCAATGATATCTGAAGCAAAACCTTATTTTTTTGCCAAATGTATGTTGCCAGATGTTGATGATTATAGGATATTTGGCTTTACAAAATTTACAGATTTAGATGGTAATGTTTATGATGAAATGGATTTTGCTATTGGAAATGAAAGATATTTTTGGAAAGATATAATATTAAAGAATGATTTATTATTCTCTTCAGAAAATGATCTCAAAGAATTATATATTACACCAGGGCCAGCAATTACTTGTCCATCTAGGTTGGGTGTTTGGATAGGTTATCAAATTTTGCAGTCATATTATAGGAATAATCAGGAACTTTCATTAAATGAAATTATGTTGGAAATTGATTATCAAAAAATTCTAAATCAATCAAATTATCAGCCTTAAATTTTAACTATGAATAAAGAATTTAAAAAAGCTAAAATAAATATTGAAATTGATCTTAATGAAAATAATATAGCTGAGAAAATTTCTTGGCTTGCAAGTGACAATGGTCAAGATTATATTGATTCTAAGTCAATGATACTTTCAATGTGGGATGGCGAAAAAAAAGAAGCTCTATCTATTGATATTTGGACAAAAGAAATGACTGTTCAGGAAATGAAATTTTTTACTTTTCAAATTTTATTAAAGATGAATGAGGTGATTAAAAAATCTACTGGTGACGAAAAACTTGTCTTAGAAATGCAAAAATTTATAAAAAAATTTGGTATCATGATGGAAGTTCTCAAAAAATAGCTCTTCTTTAAGGCACAAGATGTTTACTTTTTTCTATTTTATCTAAAATTAGATTTTTACCAATTTTACTTTTTGATGATGAAATAATGTATTCTGGGACTTCTTCCCAGTATTTAAGAAGGGATTTTCTATGTTCAAGTACTTTTTTCTTTGTATCAATAGAATTAATTTTATCACACTTTGAAAAAATTCTAATAAATGGAATTTTATTTTCGCCTAACCAGTTCATAAATAATAAATCAATATTTTGTGGCTTTATTCTTATGTCAATTAATACAAACACGTAGATTAAATTTTTTCTTTCGATTAAATATTGTTTAGTAAAATGGTTAAAATTAGCTCTAGCTTTTTTAGAGACCTTTGCATATCCGTAACCAGGTAAATCAACAAGAAACCATTGGTTGTTTATTAAAAAGTGGTTAATTAATTGGGTTTTTCCTGGAATAGAAGATGTTTTAGCAATTTTACTATTTGTTAAGTAATTTATTAGTGAGGACTTGCCTACGTTGGATCTGCCTACAAATGCATATTCAGGCACTTTTTTTTCTTTAGGGCAACTTGCTATTGATGGGCTGCTTTGAATAAACTTAACAGAGGATATTTTCATTAGTTAAGTTTTTATTTTTTCTGTCCAGTTATATAGTATTTCATTAAATTGTTGAGACTGTTCCATCATAGGTGCGTGCCCACATTCTTCAAGCCAATAGAGTTTTGTGTTTGGCATTAGTTTATCAAAGTCTAATGCAACTTCAGGCGGGGTTATTTTATCATTTTTGCCCCATATAAGGCACGTTGGAGTGTGAATACTGCTAAGATCTTGTTTCATATTATGTCGCATCGCAGACTTAGCCATAGCCAAAATTTTTATTAGTTTTTTTCTACTATTTATTGTTTCAAAAACTTCATCAACAAGTTCTTTGGTTGCATGCTTTGGGTCATAAAAAACTTCTTCAGTTTTATTTTTTATATAATTATAATCCCCTCTTTTTGGAAAGCTTCCGCCAAGTGCATTTTCATACAAACCAGAACTCCCTGTAAGAATTAATCCTTTTGCCTTGTTAGGATTATTTTTGCAGTAAATTAATCCTACATGCCCACCCAAAGAGTTTCCTAGAAGGAAGAAGTCAGCTAAATCCAAGTGTGTTATAAATTTTTCTACAAATAAGCTTAATTGTCTGGCATTGGTTTTAAGAAGAGGGAGGTCGTAAATAGGTAAAATAGGTAATATAACCCTATATCCTTTTTTGGGTAGGCTTTGAATGCAACTTTTAAAGTTACTTAAACTCCCCATAAGACCATGTAATAACACCATTGGGGTGCCCTCACCAGAATCTATGTACTCAAATTTTTTTTCTTTAATTATTTTAGAGCTCAATATACTTTTTTTGTTCAATTATTAGTAGCTAATATACTGACATCATAAACAAGTTATATGCTTTATTCATGTAGTTATTAACAGCTTTATTTAAAATTGTTAATTAATTGTTAATTAATTGTTGGCAAATAAATGGTGGTAAAAAGTGGTAAAAAGTGGTATATAATGGTTATTTTTAGCTTGTTAAGCTCTAAAATATTATTAAGGTGGATAAATATTTAATTGGCGTATATAATTGTAAAGTTGATGCTAAAGGAAGGTTAATGATTCCTATGCAACTTAAAAAACAACTATCTGTTCATTTAGATTCTTCTTTTATATTGAAGAGAAGTGTATTTCATTCTTGTTTAGAGTTATACACAATGGCTTCTTGGAATAAAGTAGTTGATGATGTAAATAAGCTTAATCGATTTGTTAAAAAAAATAATGACTTTATAAGAATGTTTACTGCTGGAGTTAAATTGTTAGACTTAGATTCAAATGGAAGGCTATTGATACCAAAAGGGCTTAAGAGCTTTGCTAAAATAACAAACCAAGTCGTTTTGTCAAGCTCTGGAAATATGGTGGAATTATGGAATACTGCATCTTATGAAGCTACTGTAAATAATCCAAATGTAGATTTTTCCAAAATGGCTGAAGAAGTTATGGGAAATCTTAATTCAATTTAATTTATGAACAATTTTCATAACCCTGTTTTATTATATGATTGTATAGATAATTTAAATATTAATGAAAATGGGATATATGTAGATGCAACATTTGGTGGTGGAGGTCACTCTTTAGCTATATTGAACAAAATAAAATCAGGAAAAGTTATTGCCTTTGATCAAGATGGAGATGCGATTTTAAGAAATCAAGCAAATGATAAAAGATTAACAATTTTAAATCAAAATTTCAAGTATTTAAAAAATGGTTTAGATAGTTTAGGTATTAGTAAAATAGATGGTTTAATAGCCGATTTAGGTGTGTCATCGTATCAACTAGATACAGATCACCGGGGATTTTCTTTTAATTCTAAGTCTGATTTAGATATGAGAATGAATCAAAAATCAAATATTTGTGCTAAACAAATTATAAATAGCTACAAAGAAGTTGATTTAAATAAATTGTTTAAGGAATATGCTGATTTTAAAAATCCATCAAGAATATCATCAGTAATAATAAAAAATAGGGCAATAAAAGAAATTAAAAGTGTTAGTGACCTAACAAGTATTTTAAGTGAGATTTTTAAAGGTCCAAAAAAAAACAAACTTCTTGCCAGAGCTTTTCAAGCCATTAGAATCGAAGTAAATAAAGAAATTGAATGTTTAAAAGAATTACTGCTATCTACGATTAATGTGTTAAATACTAATGGCCGTATTGTAGTAATATCTTATCACTCAGTGGAAGACAGAATTATAAAAAACTTTTTTAAATATGGAGGATTTAATTCTTTTCCTAGATCTAACATATATAAAAATGAACCATCACCTTTTAAAGTTATTACAAAAAAACCTATAAAAGCTTCCCCTTTAGAAGTTAAAAATAATAGTCGAGCAAGAAGTGCGAGATTAAGAGTAGCTCAATTAATATAATGAATAAAGTACTTTACATATTACAACTAAAATTAGGAAAAGATAAAAAATCTGTCCGGTCAAATTTATGGAAGCTTTCTGTGCTATTGTTTTTCATGGCTTTTATAAGTGTTTATTCATCATTTTCATTTGATAAAAAATTATTTAAAAAACATGAGAATGATAAGGTTATAGAGCAATTAAAATCAAGTTTTGTTGCTAACAAAAAAAAAGTAAATGATTTGAAAATAGATTTGTTAAATACTGCGATGCAAGAGCCATTTAAGTTCATGCCTCCAAATAGAAACGATATTATTATTATACAAAGTGAATAAAATCAAACAAATAAAATTAGTGAGTGTGATAATGGGTATATTAATTTTCAGCGTATTAATATTATATAAGTTAATTTATATAAAATCTATAGAAAGTGAGAGTTTTTTTGTTCCAAAAATAATTTATTCTGAAAGTAGAGGTGATATTTTTAGTCATGACATGCAACTTTTAGCAAGCAGCCCAGTAAATTATAATATTTCCTTTGATCCAACAGTGCCAAGTAGTACTAATTTTCAAAAAAAATTACACTTACTTGCAGATAGTTTGCAGGCTTATTTCCCATCTCAAATTGACTCAAAAAAATTTATCGAAAAAATAAATAGCGCAAAACAAAAAAACAGAAAGTACGTTTCGGTATTAAAAAATATTTCTTTTTCTGATCTTAAGAAAATAAAAAGTTTTCCATTTTTTCAGGATGGCAAGATACCTGGTGGATATATAGAAGAAAAAACTAGCTCAAGTAGAGTCTTATTGCATGGGGATTTGGCAAGAGTTGTTTTAGGAGATGTGTATAATTCTTTAGAAGATACAGTTTATTTAGGTTTTGGAAAAAGAGTAAAACCTAAACATGGTTTAGAAAAGTATTATGATTATTTATTAAGGGGGAAAGAAGGGTTACAGTTAATTAGAAAAATAAGTGGAAATATAAATAAATATATTTACAGCAATAGCTCTGTCAATCCACAAGATGGAAAAGACTTAGTTACAACTATCGATCTAAACCTGCAAAAAAAAGCGCAAAATATTTTAAAACGTCATTTAATTAAACATGATGCACGATATGGTGTTTTAATGGTTATGGAGGTGTCTAATGGAAACATCAGAGCAATAGTTAATTTAGAGAAGAATGGTGATGGCGACTATATTGAAAACTTTAATTATGCAGTTAGGGGGCCAAAAAAAACTCATGATCGCCCCTCTGTTAAAATTGAACCCGGGTCTACGTTTAAGTTAGCATCTTATATGGTTTATTTTGAACAATTAGGCTCAAAAGATGATACAATTAATAGCTTAGGAAATCAATCTACATGGAATGAGTCTATTCATAAATTTCCTGGAATTAAAAAAAGAGTCTATGATTCAAAAAAATTAGGGCTTATTGATTTGCAAACTGCATTTGCAGAGTCCTCTAATATTGCTATTTGCAAATTAATTTATGATAATTATAATTCTAATCCGCAAAAATTTTTAAATGGTTTAAAAGAACTTGGAATAGCGGAGAAAAGTAATATTGATTTATATGGGGAGGAAAAGCCAGTTTTATATGATAATGCATCAAATTTAAAACCAGGTAGTTTGGTGTCCTTAGCATATGGTTATGAAATGGGATTCGCCCCAATTCAAATTTTAAATTTTTACAATACAATTGCAAATAATGGAATCAAAGTTCAGCCAAAATTAGTTTCTCATTATATAGATGATAATAATTTAATTCCAGTTGGAATATCAAATATAAATACCAAACCAATTTGTTCGGAAAAAACAATTAAACAAGCAAAAGATTTACTAAGAGCAGTGATAACAAATGGTACTGCTGATATTTTAAATGATCTTCCAATTGAAATTTCAGGAAAAACTGGGACTACTAAGGTCAATTATTCTCAGCCAATCGATTCTTTAATTTGGTATCAAGCTTCCTTTGCAGGGTTTTTCCCGTCTAATAAGCCTGAATACAGTATTTATGTATTAATAGATGATCCGAAAAATGAATACTATGCTTCTAAAGTTGCAGTACCAGTTGTAAAAGACTTGATAGAGGAACACTATTATCCATCATATTTATTAGCTGAGGATAGTGTCAAAATTAATTATTCAAAAATAAATTTTTTTGCTAATAGTTCACAATTGAATTACATGGATTATGTGATTGATATTAATCCCCCTAAAATAAATTCCAAAAAATATTTTAATATAAAATTTGATTCAAATTCACAGCCATTTTTAAGTTCTATTTCTAAAAACAGTTACCCAAATGTTGTGGATATGCAAATTGGAGATGCATTATATATTTTAGAATCATATGGTTATGATGTTAAGATTATTTCAGGATTTAATGGTAAAGTAATTAAACAAGAATTGTATGACAATGATCAAGTTAAGACAATTTTATTATCTGTAAACTAGTATGAAGGCTTTAAATGAAATATTAAAATCTGTAAAAATCATCCAAATCAAAGGGGATGCAGATAAATATGTTAGCAAGATTTGTTTAAGCACAGATTCAGTAATAAAAGATTGTCTTTTTGTAGCGATAAAAGGAAATAATACTGATGGTCATAATTATATAGATAAGGCAATATCATTAGGTGCATCAGTAATATTATGTGAAAATCTTCCACAAGATATTAATTATAAAACAACCTATGTATTAGTTAAAGATACTCGAGATTCACTTGGAATATGTTCAGCTAATTTTTTTAATAAACCTTCTGAAAAAATTAAACTTGTAGGCATAACAGGTACAAATGGTAAAACTAGTATCGCAACTTTATTATACAATTTATTTAATTCCCTAAAAATTAAGTCGGGATTAATTTCAACTATACATAATATAATAGATGAAGAAATTTTACCCTCTAAATTAACCACACCTAATCCAATTGAAATTAATTTTTTATTAAAAAAAATGGTAGATAGAAATTGTGAGTATTGCTTTATGGAAGTAAGTTCTCATGGAATTTCACAAAAAAGAATCAGTGGGTTGAATTTTGTTTGTGGAGTGTTCTCAAACTTATCAAGAGATCATTTAGATTACCATAAAAATTTTGAAGATTATATTTTAACCAAAAAGAAATTCTTTGATTCTTTTTCAGAAAATTCTTTAGCAATAATCAACAAAGATGATCCTTATTGTCAAACAATGATTAAAGATTGTGTCTCCAAAAAAATATTTTATGGATTGAGTAAGGAATCAAATTATTTTGGTGAAGTAATTAACTCTACTTTAAATGGCATAAAAATGAAAATCAATAATGCAATTATTGATACTAAAATAGCAGGTCAATTTAATGTCTATAATTTACTGGCAACTTTTTCAGTTGCCAGTGAATTAACTAATTATCCAATTCATTTAAACATGGGTTTACTTAAAAAAGTTCCTGGAAGATTTAATATTATTAATAGTCATAAAGGAGTAATAGGAATAATTGATTATGCTCATTCTCCTGATGCGTTAGAAAAAATCTTCGAGACAATAAATTCATTAAGAGAAAGAAAACAAAAAATTATCACTGTTCTTGGGTGTGGAGGAAATAGAGATGTTGGTAAGCGCCCAATAATGGGAGAAATATCATATTGTAATAGTGATATTTCAATTTTCACTTCGGATAACCCTAGATATGAAAAAATAGAAAAAATAATAATTGATATGCAATCAAATATTAAAGAAGAAGAAAATAGAAAATTAATATGTATTCATGACAGGTATGAAGCTATAAAAAAAGCTTCTGATTTAGCTCAACGAGATGACATTATATTAATATTAGGTAAGGGGCATGAGGATTATCAAGAAATTTCTGGCGAGAAGAAACCTTTTGATGATTTTAAAGTATTAACTAAAATTTTAAAATAATATGTTGGAAAATATTATTCAATTATTACTTAATGATAAAGCCTCAAATACTATTGAGAGATTATTTAGTTTTATTTCATTCAAAGCAGCATTAGCTGTAATTATTTCTTTATTAGTTACAAATTATTTTGGAAAATTTATAATAAAATTATTAAGAAAAAAGTCAGTAGGAGAAGATATTAGAGAGTTGGGCCTGAAGAACCAATCACAAAAAAAAGGAACTCCCACAATGGGAGGGTTAATAATATTATTAGGTATTCTTGTTCCCACTTTTTTACTATGCGATATTAGTAATGTATATATCCAATTAATGATAATTACCACCCTATGGATGGGTTTTATTGGTTTTCTTGATGATTACATAAAAGTATTTAAAAACAATAAAAAAGGTTTAGCGGGTAAATTTAAAATTTTTGGTCAATTTTTTTTGGGTTGCTTAGTTGCAGGAATATTATACTATAATAATGATGTCATTACTCATGAATTAAATCAAAAGATTTATGTTGAGCAAGAAAATATTCATGAAAACTCAAATACTGTAATTAAGTGGGAAAAAGGTTTAAGCCATAATTTTCAAAAAACAACCATACCATTTAATAAAAATAATGAATTTACATATAATGATATTTCTACAGTACTTGGTTTAAATGATTTAGGTTCATTTTTCATTTATTTATTAATAGTAGTTTTCATAATAACTGCAGTATCTAATGGGTCAAATTTAACTGATGGAATTGATGGTTTAGCAGCAGGAACATGTGCAATCATTGGAAGTTGCCTAGCAATATTTGCCTATGTTTCTAGTAATGTGGAAACTGCTGGTTATCTTAATATTATGTTCATACCTAATAGTGAACAATTAGTTGTTTTTATGGCTGCTTTTGTGGGCTCATGTGTTGGCTTTTTATGGTACAATTCTTTTCCAGCTCAAATTTTCATGGGTGATACAGGAAGTCTTTCTTTAGGGGCAATAATTGCTGTTTGTGCAATTGCAATTAGAAAAGAATTAATGATACCTATTTTTTGTGGAATATTTTTTATTGAGACTTTATCTGTTGTTTTACAAGTATCATATTTTAAATACACAAAAAAAAGATTTGGTGTTGGAAAGAGAATATTTTTAATGAGTCCTATTCATCATCATTTTCAAAAAAAAGGTCTTCATGAAAGTAAAATAACAACTCGATTTTGGATTGTTTGTGTTTTTTTAATAATTCTTGCTTTTGTTACACTTAAAATTAGATAAAATGGATAACATATTAATTTTAGGATCTGGAATAAGTGGTATGGGTGCCTGCAAGTTGGCAATAAAAAATAATTTAAATGTGAGGGTTTCTGATAACAATAAAATATCAGAAAAAAATAAAAATATTTTAAATGAGTTTGATGTTTATTGGGAAGAAAACAACCATTCATTTTCTAACTTGGATTGGGTTGATTACATAATTAAAAGTCCAGGTATTTCAAATGAAATTGAAATAATTAGAGAAGCTAATTCAAGGCAAATCCCAATTATATCAGAAATAGAATTTGCATATCAATTTATTCAGAACAGTAAAATTATTGCTGTAACAGGGAGTAATGGAAAAACCACTACCTCTAAATTAATTTACTCTATTCTTAGTGATGCAGGTTTTGATGTAGAGTTATGTGGTAATTCTTTTACAAGTTCATTTTCAGAAAAATTATCTTATAAAAATAGCAAGTATTACGTATTAGAATTAAGTAGTTTTCAGTTAGAGAATATTGATAAATTTCAGCCTAACATTTCTATTTTGCTTAATTTTTCTCCTGACCATTTAGATCGTTATAATTTCGATGAAAATAAATACTATAACACTAAAATGCGCATACAGTCAAATCAGAAAAACAATAATTCATTTATTTATTTTTCTGATGATAAAAATATAATGAAAAGGTTAGATCAGTGTAGTGATGTTAAACTTTTTCCTTTTGGAACTTCAAATAGTTCAGGCAATAATGTTGCTTGGATCGATAAAAATCAATTAATAATTAATCACAAAAATTTATTTACTATGGTATTACATGAAATGGCTCTACAGGGCAGACACAATGTTTACAATTCAATGGCAGCTGGAATTGCTGCTAAAATCTTGGGTGTTAATAATGATGTTTTAAGACAATGTTTATCAAATTTTAAAGGAGTAGAACATAGGCTTGAGCCTGTACTTAAGCTTGATGAAAAATTATATATAAATGATTCTAAAGCAACAAATTGTAATTCAGTTTTTTTTGCTCTTGAATCCGTTAAAAGTCCAGTTATTTGGATATGTGGAGGAGTTGATAAGGGTAATGATTACTCTTTGTTAGATGATTTAGTAAAAGAAAAGGTTGATTGTATTTTAGCTTTAGGAAATTCCTTTGAAGCTATTAATAATCATTTTGAAAAAATCTGTCCAAAAATATTTAAGGTTGAATCAATGCAAGATGCAGTGTTATTATCCCATCAAATATCTAATCCTGGTCACACCATTTTATTGTCTCCAGCATGCTCAAGTTTTGACATGTTCAAGGATTACCAAGAACGTGGTAGGATATTCAAAGAATGTGTATATAATTTATAACTGATGACTTTTTTTTGGAATTTAAAAGGGGATAAAGTAATATGGATTATCATTTTTATTTTATTTGCAATTTCATTTTTACTTGTATTTAGTTGTGCACACTCGGTTAAGAGTTTAGTTATGCATACATTACATTTATTTCTAGGTTTTTTTATTATAAAAATAGCCTCTCAGATACCTTATAAATATTTCACTAACTTTTCTTTTGTTTTATTTATTTGCTCTATAGTATTATTATTATGGGCTATGCTAACACCCTCTTTTGTATATGATGATTTCAATAATCCTATTGATGCAAGTAGATGGATAACGATTTTTGGCTTTACTTTTCAGCCATCAGAACTTGCTAAGTTTAGCTTAATATTATTGTTGGCTCGTAATTTAGCGTTAAGTAAAAGATATACATTTAAAAGCTCGTTAGTGCCAATTTTTATACCCATTTTGATTGTTATTTTTTTAACTATAAAGTCAAATGCTTCTACTGCATTAATAATATTTTTCATATCATCTTTAGTCTTATTTATTTCAAACTTATCATTTAAAATCTTATTAAAATTTTGGATAATTGGTTTAATATCTTTTTCAATTCTACTTTTTCTAATTCTTCCTTTCTCAAATAATAATAGAATTGAAACTTGGAAGAGTAGGGTTACAAGCTTTTTAAATCCTGAGCAGTCTCAAAATTATCAGTATGAAATTGCAAGAAAATTCATTTCATCTGCAGGATGGTTTGGAGTAGGAGCTGGAAAAGGGAGTGATTTTCTACCAGCTGCAGACTCAGATTTTATATATACTTATTCTATTTTAGAGTATGGTACAATAATGGGAGTATTTATTTTATTATTATATCTCGTATTTTATTATAGAATAATTCTTATTGCTAGAAAAATAAACAGTAATTTTCCATATCTAGTTGTACTTGGATTAGGAACTTTGTTTGTTGTTCAAGCTTTTATAAATATAGGAGTAAATTTAGGTTTGTTACCTACAACCGGTCAAACACTTCCATTACTAAGTAGAGGAGGTAGCTCTATTTGGATGATGTGTTTGTCAATTGGAATTATACTTAATATTAGTTCAACTATTCATGAAAAATAAGTCTAACAGTAAAATACGAATTTTGATAAGCGGAGGTGGTACAGCCGGACATATTTTTCCTGCGGTTGCTATAGCTGATTATATAAAAAATGAGTGTGATGCAGATTTTTTATTTATAGGAGCTAGAAAGAAAATGGAAATGGTAAAAGTAAAAAAAGCAGGGTATAAAATTTCAGCAATTTGGATTGATGGATTACAAAGAAGAATATCTTTTAGAAATTTTATATTACCATTGAAGTTGTTAATTAGTTTTGTCCAATGCTTATACTTCATTATTAATTATCGTCCTCATGTAGTAATTGGAACAGGTGGTTTTGTTAGTGGTCCAATTGTTTTTACAGCATCTTTGCTCAACATACCAACTATAATACATGAGCAAAACTCTTTTCCAGGAATAACCAATAGAATACTTTCAAAATTTGTTAATAAAGTTTGTGTTTCATATCCTAACCTGGATACTTTTTTTAAGAAAAAAAAAATTATTTATTCGGGTAACCCAGTTAGAAATGAATTAAAAAAACTTGTTTCAAAAGAGCAATCTAGTATTTACTTTAATCTAAACCCAAGTCTACCAACTATTTTAGTAGTTGGTGGCAGTTTAGGTGCAGAGCCAATAAATAAAATTATATTTAAAAGCTTAAACAAAATTAAATCAAAAGGATATCAAATTATATGGCAAACAGGAGATAAGCATTATGATAAATACAAATATTTGAAATCTAAAAACGTGAGAATATTAGATTTTATTGATAATATGAGTTATGCTTATAATGCTTCAGATTTAGTGATTTCAAGGGCGGGTGCAATAGCAATTGCAGAAATTTGTTTATTAAAAAAATCTTCAATATTAATTCCATCTCCGTATGTTTCTGAAAATCATCAATATGAAAACGCAAAATCTTTAGAGAATAATGAAGCTACATGTTTAATTAATCAATCTTCTTTAGAATTAGAATTTTGGGAAAAATTAAATTATATAATGTCTAATCCAAATTTTAGGAAAAAAATCTCAAAAAATGCCTATTCTTTAAGCCAAAAAAATGCTGAAAGTATAATTTTCAAAATAGTTAAGGATTTAATTCAAAATAATAAATAGTTTATGAAAAAAATTCATTTTTTGGGAATAGGTGGAGTTGGAATGAGTGCTTTAGCGCGTTGGTCTATACATAATGGTTATATAGTATCAGGTTATGATAGAGAGCAAAGTTTAATTACTGATGATTTAGTTGCTCAAGGTGCCAAAATATATTATAAAAGTTCATACATAAATTATCTTGAATCAAATAATTTTGCTGATTTAATTGTTTATTCGTCTGCTTTTAAAAATGATCACCCAATATTATCTTTTTTTATCAATAAAAATTTTAATTTAAATAAGAGAGCCTGTTTTCTTGCAAAAATTGCCGAAAAATATGATGTAATTGCAATTGCAGGAACTCATGGAAAAACTACGATTAGTTGTATTTTATCCCACATTTTAAAATGCTCAGGCATTGACTGTAATGCTTTTATAGGCGGCTTTTCCAAGAATTATAATAATAATTTATTAATTGGAAAAAGTAAATTTATGATTATAGAAGCAGATGAATATGATAAATCTTTTTTGTCTTTAAATCCATATTTAGGTCTGATTTCTTCTGTAGATAAAGATCATGGAGATACTTACAAAACATATAAAGAGATGTTATCTGCGTATTCTTTATTTGCTACAAAATGTAAAAAAAATATAATTAATAATAACGTCATAAATAAACTTAATTTTAGCGAAAATGGCAATGTGAAATTGTACTCATTAAATCAAAAATCAAATGGTTATAGACTTTGTTTAAATACTAATGTTAGGGGAAGCTGTTCATATAAAATTTATAATGATAATAATTATTTATTTAGTATAGATCTATTAAATGTACCCAAGTATAATATTGAAAATTTTTTAGCAGCAATTTCGATTTCATGTGAATTGGGTGTTCATCCAAGTCATATAATAAAAGCTATTAAATCTTTTAGGGGTGTAAAAAGAAGATTCGAATATCACATAAATAATCAAAAATTAAAATTAATTGAAGATTATGCTCATCATCCAGTTGAATTAAATGCTCTATTAGAAGGAGTTAGAAATTTGCATCCGTCAAAAAAAATTACATTAATTTTTCAGCCACATTTATTTTCAAGAACTAAGGATTTTCTTAAAGATTTTGCCGATGTATTGTCGAAGGTTGATAATTTAATATTATTAGAAATTTATCCAGCTAGAGAAAATCCAATTGAGGGTTTTAGTATAAAAAATTTGTTTTCAATCGTGCAGATAAAAAATAAAGTTATTCTAGATAAAAAAGATGTATATCCTTACTTAGTTAAATTAGCTAGCGAACTGATTGTTGTTGCAGGTGCTGGTGATGTGAATTCTATTATTCCTGATTTAAAAAGAAATTTATTATGAGTTTATTTAAAATATTTAAACTTCTTACAGTTACGATCTTCTTTATTGTTGCTCTTTTATCTGAGAGCAATTTTCAATTGAATAAAATAAATTTAAACATTGATACTAGTGGGCAAAAAAAATATATTGATTCAATCGGATTTATTAATAATTATTTTTTTTCCCAAAAAGATATTCAGTCTTATAGTGATATAAACATAAAATTGTTAGAAGATTCACTGAACACTCTAGATTATGTATATAAAGCTGAAGTATATTTACATAATGATGCTTTAAATATAATGATAGAACAGAATAATCCCTTTATTAGGTTAGGTTCTTCCTTTTATTTAAATAAAGAAGGTGAAAAAATATTTGCAAATTCTGCTAATGTATCAGATGTTTTGTTTTTTAGTGAAAACATTTCAGATAGTAAATTTAGTGAAATTTGTGAACTAAGTGATTATATATATAAAGATACATTTATGAACAGTTTGATAAAGGGGGTGGATTATAAAAAAGATATAGGTTACATATTTTATCCTAGATTTTTGGATATTGATATAATTTTTGGGGATACTTCGAAAACATATGATAAGTTTTCGATGATAAAAACTTTTTACTCAGATGTTTTAAGTTCTACAAGAATAATAGATTCTAATGGAGATCTTAACATAAAGTCAATAAATGTTAAATATAGTAATCAAATTATATGTAAAAAAATAGATAAATCTAATTAAGATGTTAGAAGAAGAGCAAAAAGAAAATTCGCAAATAATAAACAAAAATTATTTTGTTGGGCTTGATATAGGAACAACAAAAATTGTGTGTTTAGTGGGTTCAAAAAATGAATATGGAAAGTTAAAAATATTAGGCTATGGAAAAGCACAGTCAATAGGAGTCAAAAGAGGTGTAGTTGTAAATATTGTTCAGACTATTGAGTCGATCAAGCATGCAGTTAAAATTGCAAAAGAAGACGCCAATATTGATATCAAAAATGTATCTGTTGGTATTGCTGGTCAGCATATAAGGAGTCTTCAACATATAGATTATATTAACAGAGAGGACGAGGAAAAAATAATTGATCAAGAAGATTTGAATAATTTAGAACAAAATGTATCTCGATTAAGATTAGAGCCAGGAGAGGATATATTACATATAATCCCACAAGAATACAAGATTGATCAACAATCCAATATTTTAGAGCCAATAGGAATGTGTGGAAGTAAATTAGAAGCAAACTTTCATGTTGTTTCTGGACAGACTTCTGCTATTAGAAATATACAAAGATGTGTTGTTGATGCTGGTTTAAGTATTTCATCAATTAATTTAGAACCGTTAGCATCATCCAGTGCGGTTTTAAGTCAAGAGGAAAAAGATGCTGGAGTTGTTCTAGTTGATATCGGGGGTGGGACAACAGATATTGCGATATTCAAAGACGGAAGAATTAGACATACAGCAGTTATTCCTTTTGGTGGTAACATAATAACTTCTGACATTAAAGAAGGGTGCTCAATAATTGAAAAACAAGCTGAACAGCTTAAAATTAAGTTTGGTTCTGCATTACCTACAGAGAGTAATGAAAATGAGATTGTTTCTATCCCAGGTTTAAGGGGTCGAGACCCAAAAGAAATCTCAGTAAAAAATTTATCTAAAATTATAAAAGCGCGGTTAGAAGAAATATTAAAAGATATTAACAGAGAAATTAGGATTTATAGTGATCAAAGTGAGAAAAATAAATTAATTGGTGGAATTGTTCTTACTGGTGGTGGGTCAAAGTTAAAGCACATTAAGCAATTAACAGAGTTTGTTACAGGAATGTCTGCTCGAATAGGTTATTCTGATGAACATTTGTCTTCGGGTTCTCCTGAAGAGCTATCAAGCCCAATATATGCTACAGCGGTTGGTTTAGTTTTAAGAAATATAGATGAAGTAGATTCTAATATATTAAATCAATCTACTCAAAAAATAGATAATATTGGCACATCGTTTTTAGGAAAATTTAAAGATGATATCCTAAGTTGGTTAGCAAATGAAAAAAATAATAATAAATAATATAATATGAATTTTAATAACGAAAATGATATTAATTCGGATTTTGGTTTTTTATCAGATGATATTAATTTTTCTAATGAAAAAGATAAAAATCAAGAGATTATACAAGATGAAAATAATTTAAATTCATCTAATAGTTCAGAAAACCCAGAATCAACTTTAAGTAATAATATTGAATCAAGTCATAAAGAATCAATTAAAATGGAAGATACAGAGTCATCTTTAGATGAAGATCTGGGATTAACTGTTGAAGAGTCAAATAATTCAGAAAATATAGATTCTTCTTTAGGAGAAGATTTGGAATTAAATGTTGAGGAATCAATTAATATGGAAGATTCAGAATCCTCTTTTAGTGAAGAGGTGGAGTTANTAAATGTTGAGGAGCCCAATNACTCTGAAAGCTCTGAACTTTCTTTAGNNGAAGATNTGGAATTAAATGTTGANGANTCAANTAATNTAGGAAGATNNAGANTCTTCTTTGGGAGAAGATTTGGAATTAAATGTTGAGGAATCAATTAATATGGAAGATTCAGAGTCATCTTTAGGTGAAGAAGTTGAAATGTCAAATGTAGAGTTTGATTTACCTCAAAACAAGTCGTCTGTTATTAAAGTTATTGGAGTTGGTGGGGGTGGTAGTAATGCGGTAAATCACATGTTTAGTAAAGGTATAAAGGGAGTTGATTTTGTCGTTTGTAATACTGATGCTCAAGCTTTGGAAAATAGCCAAATCCCAACAAAGATTCAATTAGGTATTTCTTTAACTGAGGGATTAGGAGCTGGAGAAGATCCTAATGTTGGAAAAGACTCAGCAATAGAAAGTGAAAATGAAATTATTGATATATTAAAGCAAGGCACAAAAATGGTTTTTATTACTGCCGGTATGGGTGGTGGAACAGGAACGGGTGCTGCTCCGATTATAGCAAAGAGAGCTAAAGAACTCAATATTTTAACCATAGGAATTGTAACAATACCTTTTACTTTTGAAGGACGAAAAAGAAGAGAGCAAGCAGCTATTGGTGTTGAGAAGATGAAAGAGCATGTTGATTCATTAATTGTAATAAATAATGATAAATTAATTGAAATTCATGGAAAATTAGGTTTTAAAACAGGATTTGCAAAGTCTGATGAAATATTGGCTGTTGCTGCAAAAGGTATCTCGGAAGTTATTACTCAAAAAGCTCAAGTTAACATTGATTTAAGTGATGCTAGAACGGTCTTAAAAGATAGTGGAACAGCTATAATGGGTTCTGCTAAAGCAAGTGGTGAGGATCGAGCTAAAAAAGCAATAAGAGAAGCTCTTGACTCTCCTCTATTAAATTTAAACAGTATCAAAGGTGCTGAAAAAGTGTTACTTCTTTTAATTTCTGGTAATGATGAAATAACATTTGATGAAATTGGTGAAATTAATGATTACATTCAAACCGAAGCAGGTGGTAACGTTGATATAATCATGGGTGTTGGAGAAGACGAAAACTTAACAGAAGATATAAGTGTAACAATAATTGCTACTGGTTCTTTCGGATCTATTAACATTACACAAGAGCCAAAAATTATAATGCATGATTTAGAAGAACTAAATGATGAAAATAGTAAAAAAACAGATTTAAATTCTTCAATTAGAGATGATGATAGTGAAACTGAATATGATTCTGAAGGAAATATGTTGGATCTTGATTTTAAGTATAAAGATATAGAAAAAAACAGGTTGAATACACAATCAATAGAAGGTGCTAATGATAATCTTAATACATCTAATAAAACTTTAATCAAAAAAATAACTTTATTGGAAGAAGAGAATATTAATCATTCATTAATTAATGATTTAGAAGAGAAAAGCGCTGATAATCCATCATCTATTTCATCAAATTTTAATCAAGAAGTTGTTGCGTCAGATCAAATTAAAAAAGCACAAGAAAGATTAGAAAGACTTCAGAAGTTTAATCATGATTTAAAAGATTTGGATGAACAAAGATTAAATCATTTTGAAAAAGAACCAGCATATAAAAGAAGTGGTATAGATTTAGATAGTGTAGAGAAATCTTCTTCAGAAAATCCAATTTCAAGGTTTACATTAGATGAGGGTGACGATGAGTTAAAGGAAAATAACTCATTTTTGCATGATAATGTTGACTAAAAGCATATAAATAATTACATGCTTTTAGTCAAAAAAAAATTACATCATNCCNGGCATTCCACCTCCCATTGGTGGCATTCCACCTCCCATTGGTGGTGTTCCTCCTCCTTCTTCTTTAATATCTGCCAAAACACATTCTGTTGTAAGTAGCATCCCTGAAACTGATGCAGCATTTTCTAATGCAACCCTNGCAACTTTGGTTGGGTCAATGATTCCAACTTTAAGTAGATTCTCAAATTTATCAAGTTTTGCATTATATCCAAAGTCACCTTTTCCACTTTTAACTTTTGCTACAATTACCGCCCCTTCGCCCCCAGCATTAGCAACTATTTGTTTTAAAGGTTCTTGAATTGATTTTTCAATAATTTGGATACCTGTGTTTTCATCTTCGTTTTCACCTTGTAATTTATTTAATGAATCCGAAGCTCTTACAAGAGCAACACCTCCTCCCGGTACAATACCTTCTTCGATAGCTGCTCTAGTAGCTGCTAGAGCATCATCTACTCTATCTTTTTTTTCTTTCATTTCAACTTCACTAGCTGCACCAACATATAGAACAGCCACACCACCAGATAATTTTGCTAATCTTTCTTGTAATTTTTCTTTATCATAATCNGAAGTTGTGTTATTAATTTGAACTTTTATTTGATTAATTCTACTTTGGATATTTTTTTTACTCCCACTACCATTTACAATAGTTGTATTGTCCTTGTCAATAGTAATTTTTTCACATTTNCCCAACATNTCAATTGANGCAGAATCTAATTTCATACCTCTTTCTTCTGAGATCACAGTACCCCCAGTTAAAATTGCTATGTCTTCTAATATTTCTTTTCTTCTATCACCAAAACCTGGCGCTTTNACTGCAGCAATTTTTAAAGCTCCTCTAATTTTGTTTAGAACCAATGTAGCTAACGCTTCTCCGTCAACATCCTCAGCAATAATTAATAGAGGTTGAGATGTTTTTTGTGTTTGCTCTAATATTGGTAGTAAATCCTTCATGTTTGATATTTTTTTATCAAATATTAGGATTAAAGGATTTTCTAATTGAGCTTCCATTTTTTCCCCGTCTGTCACAAAATATGGTGATAAATAACCTCTATCAAATTGCATNCCTTCAACAATCTCAACTGTTGTTTCAGTACCTTTAGCTTCTTCAACAGTAATTACACCTTCTTTACTNACCTTTGCCATAGCTTGTGCAATTAATTTTCCTACACTATTATCATTATTTGCGGAAATAGTTGCTACTTGTTCAATTTTTTCATTATTATCGCCAACCTTTTTAGATTGTTTATGTAAATTATTTACTATACACGACACTGCTTTATNGATNCCTCTTTTTAAATCNATTGGGTTTGCGCCAGCCGCAACATTTTTTAATCCGTTAGAGACAATTGATTGAGCTAAAATTGTAGCAGTTGTGGTTCCGTCACCAGCTTGGTCAGCTGTTTTTGAGGCCACCTCTTTAACCATTTGAGCTCCCATATTTTCAATTGTATTTTCCAATTCTATTTCTTTTGCTACCGTAACTCCGTCTTTCGTAATTGAGGGAGAGCCAAACTTTTTATCAATTACTACATTTCTNCCTTTTGGACCTAGAGTTACTTTAACTGCGTTAGATAATGCATCAACACCTCTTTTAAGAGCGTCTCTTGCATCACTATTAAATTTTATTTCTTTAGCCATTTTATGTTTTTTTAAGTTTATTATTTACATTTTGCTAATACGTCAGATTCTTTCATAATTAAGTATTCGCATCCTTCGTATTTTATTTCTGTTCCAGAATATTTTCCGTAAAGTATTTCTTCTCCAACTTTAAGGGTGACTGGGTTTTCTTTATTACCTGGTCCAACTGCAACAACTTTTCCTTTTTGAGGTTTTTCTTGTGCAGTATCGGGAATATAAATTCCTCCTACTTTTTCTTCTGCAGGGAGAGATTCAACTAAAATTCGATCTCCCAGGGGCTTTAATTTTATACTCATTTCTATTTAATTTTATTATTTATTAAAATTGTTTAATATTAATCATAAACTATGCCAAAGTAAATTCCTTAACAAATTGTCATATATCTCTGACACAATGTCTTTAAGCAGGCTTTAGCAGTACAATGGGATTTATTTATGCTAGATGTTACAAATTAATGTTAGGGCAACTAGTAATAAAGCAAAAAACCAGGTGCTTTTTTCTAAGGTATTTGCTGTATTTTTAGCTCCAAAAATTTGGTTTCCACTTCCTCCAAAACTAGATGAAAGNCCTCCTTCAGATTTTTGAATCAGCACAAAAAAAGCTAAAAAGACACATATAATGATAATTAAAACACCAAATATTCTGGAAATACTTAAACCGTCNACCGCCAATATAATTTCATTTAAACTACTCATCATTAATTAATATTAGTTTTTTTATTTTTTCAATTTCACGTACAAAGAAACTACTTTTTTTTGGATATTTCAAAGAAAGTATTTCGTAAGCTCTAATAGCTTGGTCGAAATGCTTTTGCTCTATGTACAATTTTGCTAGAGTTTCTGTCATTAAATCATCCGAACTTTCATTATTTACTAAGCTTGTTTTTTCATTTACCTTTTCTTCTTTTTCAATTTCTTTACCTATGAGCCATTCGTTAAATGATTTTTTCTTNTTTACTNTAGATATATTTCTTTTGTTTTTTTGTTTATTTAATAATGAAAATAAAAAGGATCTATCTGATATATGTATTATAAATTCAGTTAGTTTTTTTTCGAAAAATATATCATGATTAGTACGTCTATGATTTAACTCAATTATCTTAGTAACTTCGCAATATGGAAATAAATTGCTTAATTTTTCCAAATCGTTTATTCTTACATCTTTTATTTTAATTCTTGACTCAAGAATATTTGAAATTAAATTATTAGTCATATTTTACCAATTAGAAAATGTGTCATTAAAAATAGATTCTATTAGATCTTCAATAACCAATTGATTTAGTGATTCTTCAATTTCTAAAAAATCTAAGCTAGAGTCATAGTCTGTATAATTTGTGAATTCTTTTTCATAATTATCTGATGAAAGAATATTATTTTCATATTTAATTTTTATAGTGATTGATAGCCTGTTTTGTGTAGCGTTTTCATTAGAATTTATNGAAATAGGCTTTATATCGTACTTAATAATTTCTCCTTTAAAAATTAAATCAGCGTCGGAATTTGTTATAACGGATAAATTAGTTTCGTTCATGAAACGATCAATTAGTGCATTTGTAAATTCTTGAGCAAAATCTGGGCTAGTTAAATCTGCATTATTAACTATTTTCGATATGAAAACATTTTTTGCCTCTTTAGGAATACTTGATCCTGAAAATGTGTATATTCCACAATTGTAAAGAGATAATAAAATCAGAAAAAATATTGTTTTTTTAAAGGTCATATTGTTTTATTTTTCTGTAAAGTGTCCTCTCTGATATACCTAGTTCTTTAGCAGCCATTTTGCGCTTCCCTCTGTTTTTCTCTAAAGCTTTTTTTATAATATTAAGCTCTTGAGTTTCCAAAGAGAGGTTTTCTTGGACAGTTTCTTCAATTTCAGATTGAATTATATTGGACTGATTTTCTTCAATATTTGTTTCAATTCTATTTTCAAAATCTTGTTTGTTATCATANATTTCTTTATTTCTACATAAAACTGAAGTCATTTCTTTTAATTCATTCAAGTCTTGTTTCATTTCAAATAACATTTTGTATAAGATCTCTNTTTCAGAGAATTTAGATTTTTGATTAAATATTATGGNGTTTTTCTCTTTTTTTGGTAAATATGTGTCTATATCTAAGGAGNTTAATTGTCTTTTTCTTTCAATAATTGATATTTTTTCAGCAAAATTTTTCAATTCTCTAATATTTCCGGGCCAATCNTATTCTTTTAATGATTCAACACCATCAGGACTAAGGTTAATTATAGGAATTTTATTTTTTTCACAAAAGTCTCTAGAAAATTTTTTAAACAATAAGTAAATATCTTCTTTTCTCTNTCTTAGAGGAGACATTTTAATTTCAATAGTACTAAGGCGGTAAAATAAATCTTCTCTAAATTTATTTTTTTTAATAGCGTCATTTAGATTTATATTTGTTGCGCAAACAATTCGAACATTTGTTTTTTGAATTTTAGAAGAACCAACTTTAATAAACTCACCATTTTCAAGTACTCTTAATAGTCTTGCTTGTGTAGAGACGGGTAGGTCGCCCAGTTCATCTAAAAAAATTGTTCCGTGATTTGCCTCTTCAAAGTATCCTTTCCTTGTGTTAATAGCTCCAGTAAACGCTCCTTTTTCATGTCCAAAAAGTTCGCTGTCAATGGTTCCTTCTGGAATTGCCCCACAATTAACTGCTACAAAGGGCCCATGTTTTCTAGATGACTGTTTATGAATAATTTTTGGAATTATATCTTTACCAGTCCCGCTTTCACCGGTTACTAAAACTGAAATATCTGTTGATGCAACTTGAATAGCCTTTTCAATTGATCTCATTAGTAATTGAGAGTTTCCAATAATTTGAAAACGTTGTTTAATATTTTCTATGTTAATCATATCAATTAATTATTTTCCCAAGTAATGTTGCAGATGTGCAACTTGTAATTAAAACATTTACAGTGCTTCCTATTTTCACTTTCCCTTTTGGAAAAACCGCCACAGTATTTTGAGTTGTTCTACCAAAAAAGTCATCATTTGATTTTTTTGAAAATCCTTCAACTAAAACTTCGCAAGTTCTTCCAATAAATTTTTTATTTTGCTCCAATGAGTGTTTTTGTTGTAAATCAATAATTTCACGCAATCTTCTTGATTTAATTTTGTCAGGAACGTTATCATTGTACTTTCTTTCAGCTAAAGTATTGGGTCTCTCAGAATATTTAAACATGTAGCCAAAATCATATTTTACAGCTTTCATTAATGTTAATGTGTCCAAATGATCCTGTTCGTTTTCATTACAAAAACCTGTTATTATATCCATTGATATACCGCATTCTGGTATTATCTTTTTAATTGATTTAATCCTGTTTAAATACCAATCCCTATCATAACCTCTATTCATTAGTTTTAGAATTTTGGAACTACCAGACTGAACAGGTAAGTGAATGTATTTGCATATATTTTTATATTTAGCCATAGTATGTAAAACTTCATCTGTCATATCCTTAGGATGGGAGGTTGAGAATCGTATTCTCATAGAAGTATTTTTTGCTACAAAATCTAATAATTGAGCAAAATTGGTACTATTTTTCTTTGCTTCATTTGAAAGTTTTTGAAAATCCTTTTTTAGACCCCCGCCTGTCCATAAATATGAATCAACATTTTGTCCTAATAAAGTAACTTCTTTGTATCCTTTACTTTCAAGGTCTTTAATTTCATTTAGTATAGTCTTGGGTTCTCTGCTGCGCTCTCTTCCTCTTGTAAATGGTACTACACAAAATGAACACATATTATCACATCCTCTCATAATAGAAACAAAAGATGTTATACCATTTTTATCTAGTCTAACAGGGCTTAGGTCAGCGTAAGTTTCTTCTTTTGATAGAAGAACATTAATTGCCTTCCTACCGTCATTAACCTCTTTGAGTAAATTTGGAAGATCTCTGTATGCATCGGGTCCAACTACTAAATCAACTAATTTTTCTTCCTCTAAAAATTTACTTTTTAATCTCTCCGCCATGCATCCAAGGATTCCAATAGTTGTCTCTTTATTTTTTGAGGCTCTAAAAAAATCTAATCTTTTTCTAACCGTTTGTTCAGCCTTCTCTCTTATGGAGCAAGTATTAATTAAAATTAGGTTTGCTAGCTTGATGTCCCTAGTTGTTTCATAACCAATTTTTTGTAATATAGATGCAACAATTTCGCTGTCAGAGAAATTCATTTGACATCCATAACTTTCTATGTATACTTTTTTGTCTTTTTTAGAACTTTTCTTATTAATTAAAAGAGCTGATCCTTGTTTTTTTTCATCAATTATTTTGTTTTCAAACATCATTAAATTATTCGTTATTAAAAACAAAAATACATATTTTACTGCCAATTTGTCATAAAGTTGGCAAAAATATTTATTTATTCAAAAATAAAATTTTACAAAAAAAAACTATTTTTGCTGAAATTTATATGCCATATGCCTTCAAATTTAGTTGTTGTAGAGTCCCCTGCTAAAGCAAAAACAATTGAAAAGTTTTTAGGNAACGATTTTAAAGTTGTTTCTAGCTTCGGTCATATAAGAGATCTTCCAAAAAAAAACTTAGGAATAGATATTGAAAATAAATTTTCTCCCAATTATGAAATATCAAAAGATAAAAAGAAAATTGTTTCATCATTGATAAAAGATGTTAGTTCTTGTAAAACTATATGGTTGGCAACTGATGAAGATAGGGAGGGTGAGGCTATAGCTTGGCATCTATATGAGGCCTTAAATTTGGAAAGTAAAGACGTTAAAAGAATTGCTTTTCATGAAATAACAAAAAATGCTGTTACTAAAGCCATAAAGCAGCCTAGNTCAATTGATTTTGACTTAGTTAACGCCCAACAAGCCCGAAGAGTTCTTGATAGAATTGTTGGTTTTAAATTATCCCCGGTACTTTGGAAAAAAGTTAAATCAGGATTGTCTGNTGGTAGAGTACAATCTGTTGCAGTTCGTCTAATTGTAGAAAGAGAAAAGGAAATTAAGTCTTTTGAAATGAAAGATTTTTTTTCTTTATCTGCAAGTTTTTTAAATGAAAGTGATCAAAGAATAGTTGCTAATTCAAGTAGTAATTTTGCGAATTTAGAGGATTTAAATAAATTTTTAAATAGTTCAAAAGACCCACATTTTTTTGTTTCTAATTTGGTTGTTAAGCCATCTAAAAAGTCACCTCCTCCCCCTTTCACAACCTCATCATTACAGCAAACAGCTTCTAGTAGGTTAAGCTTTTCGGTTACTAAAACAATGTTAGTTGCCCAAAAACTTTATGAGTCTGGTAAAATAACTTACATGCGAACAGATTCAACAAATCTATCTAATGATTCTATGTTACAAATAAAAAAATTTCTAGAAAATAAATATGGAAATGAGTATTCAAATCCAAAAAAGTATACTACTAAATCTAAAAATGCACAAGAAGCTCATGAAGCTATTAGGCCAACAAACATCAATGAAGAAGAATTGACTCTTGGTAAAGATGAACAAAGATTATATGAATTAATATGGAATAGAACAGTGGCTTCACAAATGTCTGATGCACTATGTGAAATAACAACTCAGGAAATTAAAAATAAAAATAATATTTCTTCAGAAGTGTATTTTATTGCCAAGGGTGAGGTAATAAAATTTCCAGGATTTATGAAATTATTGAATAATGCTGAAAGTGATAATGGTATTTTACCAAGTGTTTCAGTTAATGAACACATGAAGCTGGAGTTCATGGATGGTAGGCAAAAATTTAAAAAACCAAAATCCAGATTTAACGAAGCCTCACTAGTTAAAAAATTAGAAGAATTAGGTATTGGTCGACCTTCTACTTATGCACCTACAATTTCGGTTATTCAGCGAAGAAATTACGTTGAAAAAAAAGATTCCGAAGGATTTCAAAGAAAATATATTGCTGTCACATTTAAAAATAACCAAATTTTAGAGACAGTCCAAACAGAAAATACAGGCACTGAAAAGAGAAAATTATTTCCAACAGATATTGGGGTTGTGGCAAATGATTTTCTAGTTGCCAATTTTCAAGACATTATTAATTATAATTTCACAGCTCAAGTTGAAAAAGATTTTGACAATATAGCTTCTGGAGGTTTAGAGTGGAATGAAATGATTGCTAATTTTTATTCAAAGTTCAACCCTGAAATTTCAAAAGTTTTAGAACATGCAGAAAAATCTGTTGGCCAAAGGTTACTAGGGGAGGACCCTGAAACGGGTAAAAATGTTTATGTTAGAATAGGTAGGTATGGACCAATGGTTCAAATTGGAGATACAGATGATAGTGAAGATAAGCCTAAATTTGCAGGCTTACAGAAGAATCAAAAAATGGATGAAGTCTCATTAAATGAAGCTCTCCAACTGTTTAAATACCCAAGAATATTAGGCTTATTTGAAAATAAAGAGTTGTCTGTTAATTTAGGTCGCTTTGGGCCATATGTTAAGCATAATAACAATTTTGTTTCAATTAAGGATTATGACCCTAGTGTAATAAATCTCGAAGAATCTATTAATCTTATTCTAAAAAAAAGAGAACAAGATGCTCAAAAATATATTAGTGTTTTTGATAATGAAAATCCTATAATTGAGGTTTTAAATGGAAGATACGGACCGTATATTAAAAGCGAGAAAAAAAATTATAAAATTCCTAAAGGCAGTGATCCTAAAAAATTATCAAGAGAAGATTGTTTAGATTTAATTAAGAAATCTAAAAAATAATTTAATTATCTATTTAGATTTGTTATATGTTTTTAAGTTATTTTAGTCCTCCAAGCGAGGAGATTTTTTCTTTAAAAAGCAAATCTGCTTCGGGAACAATTGGAAGTGTAATATCTGTTTTTGATGGTAATGTTTTTCCTAACTTAGATAAAGCCAAAGTGGCAATTTTTGGGGTTAATGAGAGTAGAGGGACATCAGTTCCAAGTGCTTCAAATAATATGAATTCTTTTAGACAAGAATTTTACAAGTTATACATCGGGCCTTGGGATTTTGAAATTATTGATTTAGGAGANTTTAAAAAAGGNGAAAAAATAGAGGACACATATTTCGGAATAACTGATTTAATTTCAAATTTATTAAGNATTGGAGTCGTGCCAATTATGATNGGAGGAGGNCATGATTTATGTTATGCAGTTTATAAAGCATATGAGTCATTNGGTAAAGGAGTTAATATATCATCAATTGATTCAAAATTTGATTTAATTTCTGATGATANNACAAATATAAATTCTAGGAATTTTTTAGGATANATTGTGAAGGAGTCTCCAAATCATTTAAANACATTTACAAATATTGGTTATCAAAGTTATTTTGTTCATAANGATGAATCTCANGAGATGGAAAAAATGTTTTTTGAAACATTAAGATTGGGGGATTTTAGAAATAACGTACAAGAAAGTGAAGCTTATTTACGTAATTCCGATATCATNACATTTGATCTTTCATCTATNCGACAGGCNGANGCCCCCTCNGTTATTTNCCCTTCTCCAAATGGTTTTTTTNCCAATGAGGCNTGCNTACTTTCAAGGTACGCTGGCATAAGTGATCGCGTAAGTTTTTTTGGNCTTTTCGAGCTTAATTATTTAGAAAAATTTGGCAATCAAACATTTAGCTTAGCTTCACAAATTGTTTGGCATTTTTTGGANGGTTTAAGTTTGCGTGTTGGTGANTCACCTAATGAAAAGACTTTAAAGGTTAACTTTAACAANTACCTTGTGCCTATCGATCAAGGTAATTATCAGTTTGTTTTTTACAAAAGTAAAGTGAGNGGTCGATGGTGGATGTCGTCTTCTACGGAGTTTGAAGAAGAGAATTTAAAAGAAACTATAGTGCCATGNACATATCAAGATTATTTAGATGCTGTTGATGGTAAAATCCCTTCTAGAATGACCCGTTTATTAAGATTNATGTAGTNATAAACCAACTTTATTCCTTTTTTATTTTTGTTTAAATTTATAATCAGTAAAAATTATATAAATATATTGTTGTAAATCAAAAAAATCTATATATTTAGGGCTTGTTAACGTGAAATATTTATGTGTGCCAAAAAAACTACATCTTTTTATACAGGCTTAATCTTTTTAATGTTTTTTAATTTCGGATCAGTTTTTTCTCAACAAGATCCTCAGATAACTCAAAACATGTTTGATAAGTTTCTTTACAANCCTGGTGTTGTTGGAAGTCAGCCATCAATNAATGTCGGTCTNCTTCATAGGTCACAGTGGGTTGGTGTAGATGGCGCCCCTACGACTCAAAATTTAACNNTTGAGTCTAGAATNGAAAAATTGCATGGTGGTTTAGGTTTGAATGTAATCAATGATGANCTTGGGCCTCTTAGTACTAAAACAGCTACNTTATCTTATGCTTATCAATTAATGCTAAATGAAAAAAATCAACTTGGTTTTGGATTTAGNTTTGGTATGATGCAAATAGGATTTGATGAAGAGTGGGTTACCCCAGACAATACTCCNGACTCGAGTNTNCCCCCTGTAGGAAGCTCAGCTACTGTTCCGGATATTGGACTTGGTATNTATTTTACTTCGGAAAACTATTATTTAGGTTTATCAGCTACTCANGTAATTCCNTTTGAAGCTGANTTTGATGGTGTTGCAACATTTAATCCCGCGAGACATTATTATTTATCTGCTGGATATGATTATGATTTAAATGAAGATTTTTCNCTAAGACCCTCTTATTATATGAAAACAGACGGTGTGGTTTTTCAAATGGATTTTAATTGTAATGCTTTTTATAAGCAAAAGCATTGGGCNGGTTTTTCNTANAGAATAGAGGANGCATTTGCTTTTTTNGTTGGTTTTGAGATTTCAAAAAATTTAACACTTGGATATGCATATGATGTAGTTACTTCAAAATTGGCATCAGAGACAACTGGTGGTCACGAAATGATGTTGCGTTATTCATTTGATTTAGATATAATAGGAAGACCTGATACTCGTTATAAAAATATTAGGTTCCTGTAATTTATTGTGTAATTAATTAATTTTATAGATGAAAAATATAATTTTTATTACTTGTTTTACATTAGTATTTGTACTAATAACTTCCTGTGGTTCTCCTGGTATTAATGGNGAGTTAACTGGAAGTAGTACAACAAATAAAGATTGGCGAATACCAAACCCAGCAGGTATGGTTAAAATCCCTGAAGGAAGTTTCCTAATGGGTGCAAATAATTCAGCCAACCCTTACAGTAACACCCAAAAGAAGAAAATTACTATTAGTTCTTTTTGGATGGATCAAACTGAGATTACTAATAATGAATACAGACAATTTGTTCATTGGGTAAGAGACTCTATTATTAGAAGAGAAATTATTGAAAATGCTGACCCTGAAATCGCATGGAAATATGCTAATTATAAATTAGACCCTGATTGGCAAATGTTAACAGGTGAAAAGCGCCCCCCTAAATTAGATCTTTCTCAAGTTGAAAGCGGAGTCTATGTAGAAACAGGAATTAATTGGGCCGTAAGATTAGACCCTAATAGTAAAGAATATATTGATGCAGTACAGGTATTATATATGGCTCCTAAAGATCAACTATCTGATGATAATGGAAACCCTCCTTATCCACACTTTCAACATAAGAAAATTGATGTTAGGAATTTAGTTTATGAATATAATTGGATGAATCAGTATGCCCTAAGAGGTAATACAGCTCAAACATGGAATAGAGACAATTCTGATGTTGATGAGTGGGGAATTGTTAGAAATGAAATGACTTCTGTTTACCCCGATACCCTTCGTTGGAATTTAGATTTCACATATGCTTTTAATGACCCACTATTTGGTAGATATTTTTGGCACCCAGCATATGGAGATTACCCTGTAGTTGGAGTTAGTTGGGAGCAAGCAATGGCATTCTGTCATTGGAGAACAGCGCTCAAATTATCTGCAACCGACCCTGAGTACAGAGCCTTTGAAACTGCATATAGACTACCAAGTGAGGCAGAGTGGGAGTATGCAGCCAGAGGAGGTAAAGAACAAGCTATGTATCCTTGGGGAAGCCCGTACTCTAGAAATAGTAAAGGTTGTTTTTTAGCAAACTTCAAACCCTTAAGAGGTAATTACTGGGCCGATGGATATATTTACACAGGACGTGCTGATTCTTATTGGAAAAATGACTTTGGTTTATATTGTATGTCTGGAAATGTTTCGGAATGGACATCAACTACTTACGACCCTTTATCTGATTTACATTCATCAGATGTTAATCCTAACTATTTTACAGATAATAGAGATGGAGAGTCCCCTTCAATGAAAAGAAAAGTTGTTAAAGGAGGTTCATGGAAAGATGTTGCGTCCTTTTTAGAAGTAGGTGCTAGAGATTATGAATATCTAGATAGTGCCAGATGTTATATTGGTTTTAGGTGTGTGAAGGACATTGGTTCACCGAAAGCAGATATAAACTTTGATGAGCAAACAAAACCTTCAGTAAAATAGATTTTTATTAATAATTTAAAAAAAAGTAACCATGAATTTTTTAGCGAAAATAGCAGATAATAAAATTTATAAAACCGTTATGCCATTATTGTATGGTTGGGGAGCATCACTAGTAATTTTGGGTGCTTTATTTAAGATATTGTACTTACCTAATGCAGATTTAATGCTTATGATTGGTATGGGTACGGAAGCAGTTATATTCTTTTTCTCTGCTTTTGAAAAAGCCCCTAAAGAATATCATTGGGAAAAAGCTTACCCTCAAATATTAGAAGATGAATCAGATATGGAAGATGGTAAAACAGCAGTTCAAAAGTTGAATAAAATATTTAAGGAGGCAGAAATTGATAATAAAGTAATAAAAAACTTAGGTGAAGGAATGAAGAAACTTAGTAGTTCTGCAAGTGGCCTAGGTGATGTCTTGGAAGGAACCAAAAAATACAATAAGCAAATGTCTGTTGCTTCTCAAAATTTAGAGAAAATTAATGAACTGTATGTGGACCAAATTAAAGCAGCAAATACAAGAATTAAGATTACTGAAAAAATGAGTGATAACTTAACATCTTCATTAGATCAAACATCAAGATTACATGTTGAGCTCTCAAGTCTTTCTGAAAATCTGAATGCTTTAAATTCGGTTTATGGTAGTGTNTTAACCGCAATGTCAAATAAAAAAAAATAGAAAAGGATGGCTGGTAATCACATGAGTACATTAAGTCCTCGTCAGAGGATGATTAATATGATGTATTTAGTTTTAACTGCTTTGTTAGCTCTAAATGTATCCAAATCTGTACTTGACGCTTTTTTTAGAGTAGATAAAACTTTAACGCAAACTGTAAATGATAAAACCCTTGATAATGCAGATAGGTACNTAGAATTTTCTATGCGAGCTGAAAATAATCCTGAAAAAATTGGAAAATGGAATGATTTAGCTCAAGAGCTTANATCAAAAACGGATGTTGTTGATGCTTTAATTGATTCTATTAGATACGAACTATGGAAGGCAGGAGGGCCAACAGTTGANGGTAAATCATTAGAAATTAAAGATGATTGGGAGNAGCAAAAGTCGTTAAATTATGTGGTTTCTCAATTAGGAGGATTTGAATTAATTGATAAGGCAAATAAAAATTCCCCAGCAATTATTATGTTAGGACCTGGTGGTGAAGGAGGAGCGGGTGTTCGCTTAAAAAATATACTTACTGATTACAGAGATTATCTTCTAGAATTGGATTTATATCCATTAAGTGATACTACCATTAAAACAGAAATAAGATCGATGTTTGATACATCAGATAAGCAGAATGACACAAGTGGTGGTATTATTTCCTGGGAAGAAAATCAATATGGGGGATATCCCCTTGTAGGTGTTTTAACTTTTTTAAATCAAACTAAGTTGGATGTAAGAACTGCTGAGGATATGATGTTAGAATTACTTGAGCAAAAAACTGGAAAAAGTATTGTTAGTATTGATAAGCAAATTCCTTATGCTATACCAAAATCCTCCTTCGTTATGGAAGGTGATTCCCTTAAGGCTAGTTTGTTTTTAGCTGGTATTGACACCAAAACTATTCCTGTTTACGAGTTATATGAGATCGATGAAGATTTATTGCACCCTGAAACCGGCTTTCCGTTACCAAAGGGGACAACATGGGAAATAACATATAACATAGGTAATCAAAGAGACGATAATGGAAACATCATAAGTGTTGACACATTAGGAATGAAATATACNTTTATTCCAGATTCCCTAAGTAGATTAAATGAGACGATTACAACCAATGCTGATGGTATGGGTATGTATAGCAAAAAAATGCNAAGTAAAGGAACAAAATNNATAGGAGGTTTTGCAANNGTACCNTCTGCTGACGAAGGTTTNTTNCAGTACCCATGGGTAATGGAAATNCGTGTTGAATCTCCAACACCNGTAATTGCAGCTACNAATTTNAATGTAATTTATTTTGGNNTNGANAATGNTTTCACNATTGCNGCTCCNGGNTATGANCCAAAAGATTTNGATTTAAGGAGCAATTATGCTCCTTTAAAAGTGTCTCCTAAATCAGGTGGATCTTCTGGCGAGTATACTCTTAAAATTTCTGATAGTGAAATTGGTAAAAAGTCTAAAGTAAAACTCTCTGTTATTGATAAGAAAACTAGAAAAGTTATAGGAAAAGATATTGAGTTTAGGTTAATGAAGCGACCTACACCAGTAACAGCAATTAATGGAAAATACTCAGGTGATGTAGAAATGGATGTAGTGACTTTTAAAACCATGACTGGATTGACTGCTGTTACACCGGAGTCATTTGTTTATGACCTTAGATATAAAGTAATTGAATTTAGTGTAAGATATGTTGATGACAGGGGAAAGGTTAGAGAAATAAATAATGTTAAGTCGAGAAGATTTGACTCAGATGAAAGAGTTGTTTCTGCAATACAAGCTATGAAAAGTGGCAAAACAATAACTTTTTACAATATTAAAACCCGTGTTATCCAAAATGGTAAAACAGTTCCTGGGGATGATGAGGGACAAAGTATAAATGTTAAATTAAATAATTAATTAATTATGAAAAAAGTATTTCTAGTTTTAGGTTTTTTAATGTCTTTTTCAATTATTGCTCAAGACAATAATCTACCAAATAAACAAAATA
>PAZG01000024.1 GCA_002715445.1 Flavobacteriales bacterium
ATTGTTTTGTTCAAATAAACTATTGTTTTGATCGAGTTTTTCTAAAAAGTCTTCTAAAAAAGTATCAGCTCCAGACTCTTTTAATGAATCAAGAGTTGCTATAAAAATACTGTTACGCTGGATTGATCTTCTTGCTAACCCTTTTACAATATCAATTTGAGAAACTTCTAGTAAGGCACTCATTCCTCCTTTTAAATCTAATCCTAAATTCAAAGAATTCTTTTTAGCCCTCTTATAATCATAATCTGTCAACCAAAACATTGTCCAGGGAGCTATATCTATAGTGTCATTATCTATATATAATGTATCTAATTTTCCCTTTGCAATAGACGGGTTAGGATAATTTTTCTTTATATCACTTTCTTGTTTATTTACTATAAAAGTAAACGATAACGCATAAGCAAAACCGATAATGAATAGTGCTAATATAACCCTAATAAAGGTTCTAATTTTTTTATCTTGCATTTTAACTAAATTAAAAATGAATGCAAATATATGATTAAAATTTAATAATATTTGTTTTTTAGATTGAAAATAATTTATGCGTTATATATTAAAAGTTAATACTATAGTTCAAACTTTTAATTGTATTTTTGTAACATGACAATCAATATAAAATATACATTTATAATTTTCTTCTTATTTCACAACTTCTTTTCTTACTCTCAAATAAGCTTTAGTCAAAACAACTCAATAAATGTGATTGAAAATAATTCTATTCTCCAAAATGCTTGGGCAGGAGGACTTAATTTTTGCCAATTTTCAGAAATAGATTTTAATCTAGATGGAAACAAGGATATATTCATTTTTGATAGATCCGGTAAAAACACTATAAACAATGGTAATAGGATAGTGCCAATGTTATATATAGAGGAAACTAATGAATATGTTTTTGCTCCTGAATATGTGAATAATTTTCCACAGAACTTAGAAAATTGGGTATTATTAGTTGATTACAATCAAGATGGTAAAGAAGATATTTTTACTAGCACAAGTAATGCAATTGCTCTTTTTACAAATATTTCATCTGAAAATTTAGAATTTGAATTTACCAAAATTTTAACTACTGATAGTGGCTTCGGACCAACAAACCTATATGTTGATGGTGTAGACTTACCAGCAATTGTGGATATTGACAATGATTGTGATATAGATGTTTTATCATTCAATTACGACGGGACATATGTAGAATTACACCAAAATAAGTCTATGGAACTATATGGAGTATGTAGCGCAATAGATTTATATAAAACTGACAATTGCTGGGGTAATTTTAAAGAAAACTTTACAGATAATGATTTAACTTTATTTCTTGATGATGATTGTCAAGAAACAGAAAATGGAGATGATTTAAGAATACATGCGGGATCAACTTTACTAGCTTTAGATTTAAATCCTAATCTTAATGAGGGATTGGAGTTATTAATTGGTGATATTTCATATGGTAACATTGTTATGGTTCTAAATGGTGGTTCTCAAGATGATGCATATATAATTAGTCAAGACCAAAACTTTCCTAATTATAATCAATCAATCGAATTACCTCTTTTTCCTGGAGCATTTTTAATAGATATCGATAAAGACGAAGTTAAAGATCTAATCATTAGTCCCAACGGAGTTAATATTTCAGAAAATCAAAAAAACTGTTTGTTTTATAAAAATATAGGCCCAAACGAAAATGGTATGTTTCAATTTGAATTTATTAAAAACAATTTATTTGTTGAAAACATGATTGATGTAGGAAGTAGTGGAATACCAATTTTACACGATTTAAATAATGATGGATTACTAGATTTAATCATAGGAAATAAAGGTTATTATAATGAGGCAAATTACGACTCCCAATTAAAAGCTTACAAAAATATTGGATCATCAGATGAAGCTATTTTTGAATTAATTTCAAATGATTTAGGTAATTTATCACAAATAGGAAATATAGCATCTATTGAAAGTATTCACCCAACTTTTGGAGACTTAGATCAAGATCTAGATCAAGACTTAATTATTGGTACTTCTAATGGAAAAATATATTTTATCGAAAATATTGGTAATAATAATGATTGGCCAATATTCAATAATGATATAATTGACCTTAATATTGATGTTGGAAGCCATGCATCCCCTCAGCTAATTGACTTAAACAGAGACGGCTTATTAGATTTAGTTATTGGGGAAAGATCAGGTAAAGACCTAAGTGTTAATCCCCCTATTTTAGAAGGTCTAAATTATTTTCAAAATATAGGCACAGAAACATCATTTCAGTTTGATGATCAAACACCGATATTTTATAATGATGACGGAACTGTAACGAAAAGTTTAGGAGCCATTAACCTAATGAACCCAACCTATTTGACAGCATATACTGTACCATATTTTTATGAATACTCTGGAGAATATGTTTTAGTGATTGGAACAGAAAACGGAAAAATACACTTATACAATAATATAGAAAACAACATCNTTGGTTATTATAATTCTATTTCTNANAATATNATTAATGANAATAATNCTATTAGATCTTGTCCAACAATNGGAGATATTAATAACGACGGNATTCCCGACCTTATTAGAGGAAATGCTAGTGGAGGAGTTGAGCTTTTTTTAGGAAATGAGTTTAATTTAGAACAGNCNGACTCATCGATGTTAGATAACGAAATTATTATATACCCTAATCCAAATAATGGTAGTTTTACAATAATTAATAATTATAAATCNAGTTTAAANATTAAAATATNAACTATTACNGGAAAATTATTATATAATTCAAAAATATATCAAGGTTCTAATATAATAGAAATGCTAGATATAAAACCTGGAGTTTATTTAATTAAAAGTGAAGANAATTATAAGACAACTAAAATTATAATAAATTAAAATATATTTAAATCTACTAGCAAATTATTGGTTTTTTTAACAGCTTCTGCNGAGCTTCTTAACTGAGCTTCTTCATCTTTATTCAATTCCATTTCTATAATTTGCTCCACTCCATTCTTACCTAAAATTACAGGTACTCCAATAGTTAAATCACTCAAACCATATTCTCCATCTAACATAACAGAACAAGGATACATTTTCTTTTGATCACAAGCAATTGAATGAACTAAAGCTGAAACAGCTGCTCCAGGTGCATACCAAGCTGATGTACCTAACATTGAGGTTAAAGTCGCTCCACCTACTTTAGTCTCATGTTTAATTTTATCAAGTTTTTCATTACTTAANAAATTAGAAACATTAATACTATTTCTTGTTGCTAAACTGATAAGAGGAACCATTCCCTTATCACTATGACCGCCAATAACCATTCCAGATATATCAGATGCAGGACAGTTTAAAGCTTCACTTAATCTGTATTTAAATCTAGCACTATCAAGAGCACCTCCCATACCAATTATTCTATTTTTTGATATATTAGTTACTTTATGTGATAAATAAGTCATAGTGTCCATNGGATTACTGACAATAATTATAATGACATTTGGAGANTGGTTAATTAAATTAGTCACAACATCCCTTACTATTCCTGCATTGATACCAATTAATTCTTCACGAGTCATACCAGGCTTTCTAGGTATTCCACTAGTTACTACAGCAATATTACTTTCTTTAGTTTTTGTATAATCGTTAGTAGAACCAATAATTTTTGTGTCAAAATTATTCAATGAAGCTGTTTGCATCAAATCCATAGCTTTACCCTCAGCATAATTTTCTTTTATATCTAATAATACAACTTCAGAAGCAAAATTTTTGATGGCAATATATTCNGCGCAGCTTGCCCCAACTGCACCAGCACCAACGACTGTAATTTTCATTTTATTTTTTTTTATTTCAATTTAGAAAAATATTTCTCTNGATAGCACTAAATATTTAGTTATTTTTTTTATAATTTTATATTATTAAGATGTAAGTTTTACATTATTATTAAAAGCAAGCCCCCTATTTAAAAAAAACACTGTATGAGAAGTATTTTTATCTTAATATCGTTTTGTATTTGTTCAATTAGTTTTTCTCAAGTTGTTGCAACAGGTGATACTACTCTATGTGAAAATATGGCTGGACAAGTTGAACTTACCTTAACCGCNGAATCATTTAATGTTGATTTAACAGATTCAGGAATATATTCCGATGATACATATGGGGGTGTTATTGATATAGGCTTTGANTTTACATTTTATGGTAATNCATTTAATCAAGTAGTCTTATCNTCCAATAACCATTTATCTTTTAATTTAGGAAATGCAAACAATTATTCAGATTGGACTATAACAGACCCTGCTCCTAATAATTTTGATTGTCCTCTAAATTCAATCCTTTGCCCTTGGCAAGATATTTATCCTGGAGTTAATGGAAATGGAACAATTCAGTATGCAACCACAGGTGAAGCACCAAACAGAGTATTTATTGCTTCTTTTTGTGGTATACCCATGTTTTCATGTACTGATATTTGTTATACTAGNCAAATTAAACTTTTTGAGGGAACTAACATAATNGAAACGCACATAGCTNAAAAAGTTCTTTGTACTACATGGAACCAAGGTGCGGCAATACATGGATTGCATAATGACAACGGGACTATTGCACATATTGTTACTGGNTTAGATGGTATTGAGAGAAATTACCCTAACCAATGGACGTGTGAAAATGATGGATGGAGATTCATCCCAAATGGTAATAACGACTACATTATTGAAAACATTACTTTTGCCCCAGCTGTTGCTGGTACTGATATAATATGGCAAGATGATAATGGAAATATTATTGGAAACGGATCAGAAATTACAGTAACTCCAACTGAAACAACTGTTTACACTGCAGGAGCTTCATTATGTGGAAGTGCTGGAGATTGGTGTGGATTTGAAGGTGGTATTGAGGGNGATGAGGTACTTATTGAATTTGTTCCAACTGAAATAACTACAAATTTTTCAAATCCATTGTGCTACGGAGAATTTGGTTCAGCAGAAATTTCATTTCCTTCAACAGGAAACTGNAATTATACTGTTCAACAAAATAATAACACAGTTCAACAAGGAATAACTCAAAATTCAAACAGTTTATCAATTTTTGACCTAAGTCCAGGAAATTACACTATTTTGGTTGAAAATGAATTCGGTTGNTCTGACACTGAAAATATAACANTTTCTCAACCAGAACAAATNGAAGATGCTTTTATCGAATATGATGTAAACTGCTTCGGTGAAGATGATGGATCTATTAGCATAATATTATCTGGTGGAACCAGTCCATTTGAAGTATTCATGGGCTCTGAAGATGGATCAATTTTTAATCAACTTAGTGGAATTAACTCAAATCAGGAAGTTGTATTTGATAATCTTGCCGCAGGTAATTACTATTTTACCGGATTAGATCAAAATGGATGCTATACTGATGGTCAAGAAGTTTTCTTTAGTATTAATGAACCTGAAGAATTATTATTTGATTACGATTACTATGATGTTACCTGCTCAGATGCAAATGATGGNTCTATNCAAATAAACGTTTATGGGGGAACGGGAAACTATACATATCTTTGGTTAGCTGACAATGGATTTAATTCCAATGACCAAGANATATACAATCTAGCTGGCGGAAATTACACTTTAACAATAACTGATGAAAATAATTGTTCATCTTCAGAAATTATTGAAATAACTGAAGATGCAGGTATTGTTTTATCCTATATAATTTCAGATTATAATAGCTATGGTGTTTCTTGCGAAAATGAAACAGACGGATATATTGATATAAGTATAAGCGGAGGAACTGCTCCATATTNCTATAATTGGACAGGTCCAAACGGATTTATAAGTAATTCAGAAGATTTAGTGAATATTAGTGCCGGAAATTATAATTTAGAATTATTTGATGAAAATGACTGTATAGCTCAAGAATCATTTTTTTTATCAGAACCCGAAGAGTTAGAAGCCTTATATGGTCAAGATATAGCATGGATATGCGATAATGGAGGGTCAGCATTTTCACAAGTATCTGGAGGTGTTGANCCATATAATTTCTCTTGGATTGGGCCAAATGGTTTTCAAAACAATAACTCATATATAAGCCAATTAGACCCAGGTATATATACCTTAAATATTCTAGATCAAAATGATTGTATTTTAGAAGATAATGAAATCCTAATTGAAGAAATTGTTGGACCTGTTTGCCAATTCTCTGCTTCTTCCTATGAATTTATGCTATCAAATGACCCNGTGAATTTTTATGANAATTCNTTTACNGACCCNNATTATAATATTGATNTAATTTCNTGGGAATGGGATTTTGGAGATGGAGTTATTTCAAATGATCAAAATCCATCTCATATATATGACTACCCAGGTTTGTATTATGTTTGGCTTACAGTTGAAGATGAAAATGGATGCACACACAAAACAATGAAAACAATTAACGTCTTAGAAGAGTTTTTTTCATATTCACCTAATGCATTTAGCCCTAATGGAGATGGTATAAATGACACATTTCAACCTATATTAACTGATATTGATTTTAATACGTATGAATTAAATATTTTTAATAGGTGGGGAGATATAATTTTTAAAACAGATAACTATTCAAAATCTTGGGATGGAACATTTAATGGTGAACCTATGATTGGAGGAGTATATACATACAAAATTAACTACAAAACAAGAAGAGGTGTTGATCAAAAAGAAGTTGGACAAATAATATTAATAAAATAAATTAAACATCTATTTTAGCATAACTTGCATTCTCTTCTATAAACTGTCTTCTTGGCTCTACATCATCTCCCATCAATCTTGAAAAACACAAATCAGCTAATTGCATATCTTCGATCTTAACTTGCTTTAGCATTCTTTTAGTAGGATTCATTGTAGTATCCCATAATTGTTCCGCATTCATTTCTCCTAAACCCTTATATCTTTGAATATTAACATTAACGTTTTCTTTTCCATTGGTTAACTCCAGAACTATCTTTTCTCTATCTTCTTCACTAAAACAATAACGACTTGTTGAACCTTTTTTAATCAAATATAGAGGAGGTGTTGCAATATAAACATATCCCTTTTCAATTAATTCCCTCATATATCTAAAAAGAAAAGTTAAAATAAGAGTTGAGATATGACTACCATCTACATCAGCATCACACATTATAATTAACTTGTGATAACGTAATTTTTCTAAATTAAGCTCTCTTTCATCATTTTCAGTACCAACACTAACACCAAGAGCTGTGTAAATATTTTTGATTTGATCATTCTCAAATACTTTATAAGGCAAAGCCTTTTCTACATTTAAAATTTTTCCTTTTAATGGCAAAATAGCTTGAAAATTTCTATCTCTTCCTTGTTTTGCCGTACCCCCTGCAGAGTCACCCTCAACTAGATAAATTTCACATTTAGCTGGGTCAGTTTCTGAACAGTCGGATAATTTACCAGGTAAACTAGTTGAAGAAAGCACACTTTTTCTTTGAATCATCTCTCTAGCCTTACTTGCAGCTTGCCTGGCTTTTGCAGCTAAAATAACTTTTTGAACAAGTGTTTTAGCATCTTTTGGATTTTCTTCTAAATAATTATTCAGCATTGCTCCAACTAATTGATCAACGGCACCCATAACTTCACTATTTCCCAGTTTTGTTTTTGTTTGACCTTCAAATTGAGGCTCCATAACTTTTACAGAAATAATTGCTGTTAAACCTTCTCTAAAGTCATCTCCAGAAATAGTCACCTTTTCTTTTGCTAAAAATCCTGATTTTTCAGCATATGATTTTAAAGTTCGTGTCAAGGCTCTTCTAAAGCCAGCTAGATGTGTTCCACCTTCATGAGTATTTATATTATTAACATAAGAATGAAGATTTTCTGAAAATCCTGTATTATAAGATAATGCAACTTCAACTGGAATATCATTTTTTTCTCCTTCCATATACATAACAGAGCTCAATAATTGTTCTCTAGCAGAATCAAGAAAAGAAACAAATTCTGACAACCCTCCTTCAGAATAAAATGACTCCGAAATAAATTCACCATCTTCATTTTTGTTTCTTTTATCAGTTACACTAATTGAAATTCCTTTATTCAAAAAAGAAAGTTCTCTCATTCTTTTTATTAAAATTTCATAGTCATAATTAGTATCTAAGAAAATACTTTTATCGGGCAAAAATGTTACTTGAGTCCCTCTTTGTTGGGTATCTCCAATTTGCTTTACAGGGTATAAAGGAGCGCCTTTTTTATATTCTTGTTGAAAGATTTTTCCTTCTCTAAATACTTTTACTTCTAAATGTTCTGACAATGCATTTACACAAGAAACACCAACACCATGCAGACCACCCGAAACTTTATACGAGTCCTTGTCAAACTTTCCTCCGGCATGTAATACAGTCATAACAACTTCTAGTGCAGATTTTTGCTCTTTTTCATGCATTCCTGTTGGAATACCCCTTCCATCATCTAGAACAGTTATAGAATTATTTTCATTAATAGTTACACTTATGTTTTTACAATGACCTGCTAGCGCTTCATCAATAGAATTATCAGTTACTTCATAAACCAGGTGGTGAAGCCCCTTAATTCCGACGTCACCGATATACATTGCAGGCCTTTTTCTTACGGCCTCTAAACCTTCTAAAATTTGTATACTATCAGCTGAATAGTTTTGCTTATTTTGATTATCGCTCATCAAACTTAATGTTAAAATTAATAATTAATTAATATACAAAATAATATGATTTGATATTATATATTTTAATTAAAATGAATACGCTAAATTTATAATAAATCTTCTACCTCTTTCAACATTGTAACCATCAAAAAGTTCATATTGAAAATCCATCAAATTTTTTAATCCAAAATTAATTCTAAAGCTATCATTAAACAGATAATTAACATCAAAATTTAATGTAAAAAAAGGATTTAAAGTATCTACTTCTATGTTTTCTAACGAAACAGTAGAGGTTTTTAGCGCATCTCTTTTACTGCAGTACAGAATATCAAAACTAAATAATAAATTTTCTATGGGTTCAATTTGAAAAAAATAGTCAAATGAAAAAATAGGTTCATAATTTAAGTTATTATAATACTCTGATCTAATTTCTGTAAAATAAATATTAAGAAAAGTTTCAATTTCATTATAATTATAGGATAAATTAAAATTAAATTTTATTTTTTTCACATCATCAAAATACATTGCTATAGGGTTACCTATATGAATATTATCATTGATTAAAAATGGAACTAAATTATTTTCCTCATCTAAGAAACTAAAATTTGAATTTATTGAAAAATTACTGTTAATCAGTTTTGAAAATGATAATTTAAAAATATTTTTTTTTGAAAAATGATCTTCAAAAAACGGAGTTAAAAAAGGAATATCTTTAGAAATCGTAGAAAAATAATATGGCTGAATGTAAGAATTAAATTCAAATGAAATATTGTGTTTTTTGTTATATAACCTCATGTAAGGTAAAAAATAATAATCTAGAGATTCATCATCAAGTACAATATTATAATCAAATCCAAAAGTTTGGTTTGAAAAACCAAAAATTGATTTAATTGAACTAAAAAATTTGGAATTTTTATTAAAATAATCAAAATAAGTAGATGAATTTTTTTGAACTAAATTTGGTGAAATAAAATTGGGTACTGATAAAAGTTTATTTTTAATTAAATCTATATTAAGATTAGTATTAAAATTAATTAAACCTAAATCATAGAAAAAACTAGAAGATAATTTATAGTGGCTTTGCAATCTTACATGACGAGCACTATGATGCTTATAGGATATGCTTAGATCTTTTAAAAAAGCTTTTTCCCTAAGTCGGTTCAGATTCACATTAAACCCTAAACCCAAACCACTATATGGGGATAAAATATCTAAATATTCTTCAGACATATTTCCGTGATAAAGACCATTTTGGGAATATATATCAAAATCTGAAAAAACTTCTGAATTAGGGTTTGATTGATTTAAACAAAAATACAAAGAAGAGTTAGAGAAACCATCGATTGAAATAAATTTATGACTATTATTACCTTCATTTTTTACAAAATTATTAAATATAAAGAAGTCTTTACTATAATTATTTAACTGAAAAAAAACATTACGTTTAAAATCAAATAACTTTTTAAATGAGTAATTAAGTCGAAACACATCTTGATTACCGTAACCTAATGACAGTTTATTATTTTGATAAATAGGGTATTCTCGCTTGATTTTTGGTGGATTAGTTAAATAACTACTTTGGCCCAATGAAAATTTAAAGTCATCAGATTTGATATATTGAGCTTTAATTTTTTCAACTTTATTAGTATCTATAAAAACAGGTTTATAAATAATTTTATTTTTTTTTAATATTTCAAAATTATATTTTTTTTGAACATTTAATTGCTCCATATATGTATTTAATTCTTCTTGAGAGTAAGAAAGAAACACACATAAAAAGAAAAAAATATAAAAAATTCTATTCATTGTTAATGCTATTTAATAACACAGTTGCTTCATTTAAAATTTCTTTATCATCATATTTATTCATAAGCTCCTCTAAAACATATTTTGCTTGAAAAAAATCTTCTTCCTTAATGTAGTTTTTTGCAAGTAGAATTAATGCTTTACTTACCCAAAGGTCATAGGATGGAAGGTCATTTGCTAATTCAAAAATTAATAACTTTGATTGTTCATAATTTTTTAATTTATAATAACAAAAAGACATATAATATAGAGCTTTAGCTTGATCTTGTCCTGAAGAATTTTCAGAAATCCAACTAAAACTAGTAATTGAGGGGGTGAATAATTCTGAATAAAAATATGACATAGCTTGAAAAAACGAAATTCTTATCAAATCCTTTCTAGATAACTCATTACTATTTATGAGAGAATTTGACATATCAATAACATCATTATAATTTTTTAGCTCATAATTTATTTCTAATAATCTTAAATTACTTTGTAAAATAATATTACTATCGTTACTTGACTCTATTAGCAAATCATATTTATGTCTGGATAAAAGATAATCATTGTTAGTGAAATATAAATCAGCTAATAAATAAATAGCATTTAATGTAAACATACTGTTGGACTGATTCAAAATATCTTCAAGATGATTAATTGCTTCATCGATTTTATCAAGCTCAATCAAGGTCTTAGATAAATAAAATTTTGATTCAGTATAGAAGAGTCCATTTGGGAAGCTTTCTAAATATTGATTAAACTTCTTCTCTGACTCAAAATAATTTTTATTTAAATAAACTGATTCAGCAGTATAATACAATGATGAATCTAATTCCATTTTATTAAACTCATAATTAGGAATAGTTTCAACGAAATCCATGTATTCATCAATTTGATAATTAGATTCATAAATTGTTTTTAATATTTGCAACGCATCACGTTTATAAGAAGTTGGCACAATTTCACTAAAAATTACATCCTTTAAAGTAAGTATAGATAAATCATTATTATCTAATTTCATATAAGAAATAGCTAGTTTCAATTTACAGTCATTAATAAAAAGGCTATTATTATAATTAGCATCAATATTCTTAAATATTTTTTTTGATGATTCATAATCATTAGTAATCATGTATGTTAAACCCAACTCATACATAGACTCATCAAAATATGTAGATTCTTCAAAAGAATTTACTATCTCATTTAAAACCAATATTCTGTCATTGTATTTATTTGTTATACCTAAACACGTGGCCATTTTATAAAGAGAATAATCTGATTTAGGAAAATTACACTCAACAGATAAGTTATAATATGAAATTGCTTCATCATAATTTGTTAAATGAAAATAATTGTCACCAATCATATCTAATATATCCTCATAACCACTTAAATTATTTTTTAATTCATTTAAACTATTTTCTAATATCTCTATTTGAGTATTCGTGAAATTATTATTAAATGAATCTGGGAGTGCAGTATAAATATTAGACAATAATTTAAATAAGTAATTATTTGACTGCTCATAATTGCTTAGGTAATTATGAGAATAAGCTAAATTATAAAAAACTTTATCTTTTAAAGAACTATCAATATCGCCAATTAATAAATCATTCAAAATAGTTATTGAATTATTAAATTCATTTTTCAAAAAAAATGCTTCAGAAATACATAATGAAGCTTGTTGTTTAAGCTCTTCAGAAACTGGATAAGAAATAGATTTTCTAAAACATTTTATTGCACTATCATAATCTTCATCGCTAAATAGTTGCTTTCCTCTAATAAAAGAAACTTTTTGAACCTTAGCTGGAACCCCTTTTTGGTCAATATTCTTTTCTAAAAATGTAACAGCATTATCATAATCAGAAGTGCTTAAATATAAATTACTTAGATAAGAATATACATAAGGTAAATACTCTGAATCAGGGTATTGAAAAATAAAATCATTAAATATACTAATTGGATCAAATAAACTATTTTCTAAATCATAGCACAATAAAGCAAAATTATAATATGCACTTTCTGCTAATTGAGCACTACTTAAGTCATTAAGATCATTTTCAATTATTTTGAACTTATCATAAGATGATTTGAAAGCATTAGCAGCTTCAATTTTTTTATCTACTGCTAAATATGAGTTTGCTAAATAATAATATGCATACTGAGATACATAATTATCCATATTAATAATTTTATTAAAATTATTAATAGCACTATTATAATCAGCCAATTTATAATAAGAAAATCCTAATTCATACAATTCTATTTCATTTATTTTTTGTGAAAAATTCTTATATTTTTCAAAAAAATAAACTGAATTAGAATAATCCTTTAATCCAAAATAAGATTTTGCATTAAGCAATAATAATTGTTCATAATTATAAAGATTAGAATAATCAATTCTTTCAGATAAGTATTCTATAACAGATTGATAATCTTTGTTTTTAAACATTATATAAGACAAATAAAAAGGCAACTCATTACCATAAATATCAGCTTCTTGTATAATTTCAAAGTACTTTTTTGAAGTCTTTAAGTCATCCTTATCCAACAAAATGCAAGCATAATAAAAAGCTGCATCGTAAAATTTTGAAGAATTTTTATCGCTCAAAACAATTAAAAAATCTTTTTCAGCTAGATCAATATTACCCAACATAAAATTAGCATAAGCTCTATTAAAATAGGATTGAATTTTATTTTCAAAAGAAAATAAATCTAAATCATCTTGATTTAATAAAGTGACAACAGATTTATAATTTCTTTTTTTTATTAAATAATCAGAGTAATAAGCTAAAGCATTATCATACTTTTCACTTTGAGAATATTCATTTAAAAAGTTCTCAAATAAAATATTTGTATTGTTTTCATATAATTTAGCAGAAATCACAGCTAAGTAAAAATTAGCATTTGATTGAATTATGTAATTTGAAGATATTTTAAGATTGTTAAATTTTTTTTTCGCACAATAATAGTCGCCAATTTTAAAACACGTCAATGCTTTATCATATAATTCATTTTCTTGAGAAAATAAACCGTTACATACAAGTAAATAAAATATAAATATGTATCTTTTCATTATTGTTAGTGATGAAATTAATTTAAATAATATTTTATATTAATTAATAATATGTGAAATTAGTTTTCAACTATATAATACTTATAAAACAAATAATTATTTTAAATATTAATTAATTTTCTAATAAAATGTTTGATTTAAACACTGATTCAGAAAATAAAAAAATATACAGTGATACTAACTTATTAAAGTTAGAAAATTGCTCTATATACCAGTCAAATAAACTGATTTTACAAAATGTTAGTTTTAAAATAGGAAAGGGAGAATTAGTTTATTTAATTGGAAAAACAGGTAGTGGAAAAACAAGTTTATTTAAAACACTGTATTGTGACATTAAATTAAAAAAAGGACATGGAGAAATTGTAGGTTTCGATTTGTCTAAAATATCAAACAAAGACATTCCAAAGATTAGAAGAAAAATAGGAGTTATTTTTCAAGACTTTCAATTATTAAATGATAGAACGATAAACGAAAATATGCTATTTGTTATGAGAGCTACAGGTTGGAAAAATAAAAAGAAGATGGAAACCAGACTAAATGAAGTTCTGGATGCTGTTAAAATGTCTACAAAAGGTTATAAAATGCCACATGAGTTATCTGGGGGAGAACAACAAAGAGCTGCAATAGCAAGATCCCTAATAAATAAACCTAAATTAATATTAGCTGACGAACCAACAGGAAATCTAGACCCCAAAACATCAGAAGAAATAATGGAACTATTATTAAATATAAGTAAAGAGGGGACTTCGATTTTAATGATATCCCATGACAAGTACTTAATTGATAATTTTCCAGCAAAAAAACTTTATTGCTATAACAGTAGCATTTTTAATTCCCCTGAAATAATTAATTAAAATGTTATCTATTCTAATACCTTGTTATAACTTTAATGTATATAAGCTTGTAAAAGATATTTATAAACAAGCAAAAGTTTTAAATATAAAATATGAAATTATTTGTATAGAAGATGGGTCGAGCAAAACATTCAATAATTCAAAATTAAAAGATTTAAAGAACGTTTATTATTTAGTAAATAAAAATAATATTGGAAGATCAAAAATAAGAAATTTATTAGCTGAAAAATCGAAATATAATTGGCTTTTATTTATTGACTGTGATTCTGAAATAGTTAATAAAAATTATATTTTAAAATATGTAAATAACACCAAAAAATCCAACATTATATATTATGGAAAAACAGTATACCCTACTAAATACAAAAAAAATGATAATTCTTTACACTGGAAATATGGTAAAAAAGTTGAATCAAAAAGAAAAATTAAAGTGTTTTCATCCCACCATTTTTTAATTGAAAAAAAAATATTTAATACAATACATTTTGATAATAAAATTGAAAAATATGGACATGAAGACACGATTTTTTACTACCAACTAAAACAAAAAAAATGATAATTCTTTACACTGGAAATA
>PAZG01000025.1 GCA_002715445.1 Flavobacteriales bacterium
CCTTTTTGAAAACTCTTCAATTTTTTCAGAGTAATTTTTAATTTTTTTTAATGAAAGTAAAATTTGATTTAATTGATGAATGACAGAATTATCATCAATATTTAAAAGCTTTATTGTTTTTTCTAACTGAATTTTAATTTCACTTGAATTCTTTAAAAAATTGTATTCATTAACTAATTGTTTTTTTTCGCCTTTATTTAATGTTATTTCTGATAATTCATTTAAAGAAAAAACTATATTTTCATATTCATCCTTAATAATTTTATTTTTGATACGCAATTCTTCTAACTCATCTGATAGCCGTTGATTTACCATATATTGATCTCTGTAATTAGATATCATAGATGAATAATTATTGTCTTTATTTTTTATAAAATCATCAATAAAATTTAATTGGAAAAATTCATTATTTAAAAGCAAACTTTCATGCTGTGAATGAATGTCAATTATATTTAAACTAAATAGCTTTAATAAATCTAATTTTACAGGAGAGTCATTAATAAACGATCTGGATTTACCTGCAGGGTTAATTTCTCTTCTAATTATGGTTGTGTCAAAATAATCAATTTCATTATTATCAAAAAAATCTAACATATTAAAATTAGATATATCAAATTCTGCTTCTATTACTATTTTTTTTTCTCTATTAATTATTTTAGATGAATCTAATCTGTTTCCACATAATAAATTTAATGCATCTAAAATAACAGATTTGCCTGAACCTGTTTCCCCAGTAATTGAAGTGAATCCTTTAGAAAAATTTACATCTATTTCTTCAATTGTTATAAAATTATTTATATATAATCTGGTTAGCATTTTTGCTAATTATTATTTAATATTTTTTGCCATTTATCTGCACTCTTTGGAGAAATTCTTGTTAAAACATTCACTAACTCATTTGCTTCCATTATAGTACCTTTAGAAAAAACATTAACAATTTCATCTGTTTTAGCATCGAAAAATAATTGAATTAAATAGCCTTTTGGTCTTTGATTATATACATCTAATAAATTAATTAATGATGATGCTATAACTTCTCTAACAAACTCTGGTTTCTCAGTAAAATTATCCATTCCTTCCCTATGATAAGTATATAGAGTTTTTCTCAATAATTGAAAATCAGGATTTAATAAATTTTCAACTAACCAGTATCTGTTTTTTGAACCTTCAAATGATTTCCAACCAGTAGCATTATTATCGCCTTGAGCATTATTTACAATTTTTTGAGCCCTAATAAAAAAACTGTCACCTCCACTGTTAGAAAATGTATCATAATCTAAACCAATAATTATATATGCATAATAAGCTAAAACAGATGTCAAATTAGATAAATGAGTATTTTCATTAAATTCTAATGGTTCAAATTCAACAAATCTAAATCTAAACTGATCATCTACTAAATTTATAAGAGTTGAATTATAATTACTCTTGTAAATTGGTCTTGAGGATTGTATTGATATTGTACCTGAAAATTCGTCTGTTGATATTTGTTGATTAATTCTTATTAAAATAGTGCAATCAATTCTTTCTTCGTTGGAAAAAATTTCATTAGTCCATTGAGTATTATTCATAAATTCCGTAATACTTTGCCTCATTGAATTAAACATCTCTTTATTTGGACTAGGAACAGACGAATAATTTAAAGTAACTCTACAGTTTAATTCTTGAGATAAAGAAAAAGAATAAATAAAGAAAAAAATAAAAGTAAGAAATTTCATTATATTATTTTGAATAGTAATTAATCACTACAAATCATTTTAAATTAACTCTTTTTTAAACAATTCCCTACAACTTTTAATAATATATTTTGCTACGTTTTTTTTTGACATAAGAGGAAGCTCTTCGATATGCTTGTCATTATTTATTAATGTTACTTTATTTGTATCATATCCAAAACATGATTGATCATCATTCATTGAATTTAAAACTATCATATCTAAATTTTTTCTAATCATTTTTTCAATTGCATTGTTTACTTCATTTTCAGTTTCTAATGCAAAACCAACTAAAAATTGGTCACTTCTTTTTTTCTTTCCTAATGACTGTAAAATATCAATAGTTTTTTTCAATAATATACTTATGTCATCTGTTTTTTTCTTGATTTTATTTTTCTTATAATCTTTAGGTGTATAATCAGACACGGCAGCTGAGAAAAAAGTTAATTTACTTTGTGAAAATTTTTCTATACATTCATCATACATTTGCTGAGTACTTTCAACATTTATAACATTTATATTCGGACTAATTTTAAGTGCTGAGGGTCCTATTATTAGATCAACATTTGCTCCAAGTTCAGCTAATTCATGAGCTATAGCAACACCCATTTTTCCGGATGAATAGTTACCAATATATCTAACAGGATCTATTTTTTCATAAGTCGGCCCAGCAGTGACTAGACAATTTACATCTTTTAAAGGAGATATTTTTTTTATAAAATTGTCTAAATATTTGATAATATCCTCTGGTTCAGCAACTCTTCCTAAACCTTTTAAACCACTAGCCAAATCTCCTTTACCAACATCAATAAACTGAAAATTATTTTTTTTCAATTGTTGTATATTTCTTGTAGTTATATCATTTAAAAACATATCATGATCCATAGCAGGAGCAATTATTACCGGACATCGTCTAGATAAAATTATAGATAATAATAGGTTATCACATGACCCAAAATTTAATTTAGAAATTGTATTAGCAGATGTAGGTGCTACAAGAATTAAATCAGCCCAAAGAGCTAACTCAATGTGATTATTCCATTCAGGGTTTTTTGAATTAGAAAAAAAATCAGATAACACTTTATTTTTTGATAAAACAGATAATACTAAAGGTGACACAAAATCTTTTGCACTTGGTGTTAAAATAACCTGAACTTTTGCTCCTAATTTAATTAGAAGTCTTACTAAAGTAATTGATTTATAAGCAGAAATACTTCCTGTTATACCTAATAAAATTTTTTTATTAAATAAATATGATTTTTTGTGCATTTATCTCTAAAGAAATAAATTAAGATTCTTTTGAAGAAATTTCCTCTTCTACAATATCATCTTCTTTTTTCTCTTCCGCCATTCTATGATAAATTTTACCTTCTTTTAATTCTTGTATGGCAATAGAAGTAGATTTTGGTAATCTTTCATAGTATCTTGAAACTTCAATTTGTTCTTTATTTTCAAATACTTCTTCAAGTGAATTATTTACAGTAGAAAACTCATTAATTTTTTCGAGTAGCTCTTCTTTCATTTCAACACTAATTTGTCTTGATCTTTTTGCTAAAATTGCAATAGTTTCATAAACATTTCCTACATCGTTACTTAAACTATATAAATCACGTGAAACAGTAGTTTTTTCTGCGTTTGTTTTTTTATAATTCATCTTTTAATGATTTAATTTCTTTTAAATATTTACTATCAGGATAAGTCAAAATAAAATTTTGATATGCAAATATAAACTCTTTTATCCTAAATTTCTTCTTTTCTTCAACACTATTTATAGCTAACTCAAAATAAGCTTTAGTTTGGATGTATAAAACATCTTCTAATTTACTTGAATTGGGATAATTTTCAATGAATGAATTAAATGCATACAAACTAGATTTATACTTACCAGTCTCATAATATAATTTAGCAATTTCAAATTCTTTTTTCTCAATTTTATCATTTAAATCAGAAATTAATTCCTCAGCTTCTATTTTTTTTTCGCTATTTGGATACTCAGAAATAAACAATTCTAATTCATTAATAGCATCATATGTGTTAGTTTGGTCATAATTAAACTGAGGAGAATCCATATATAAGCAATATGCAGCCATATAAGACATTTCTTCTGACTTATCAGATGAAAAGAAAGTCTTTGAAAAATTTTTAAAATGGTAAGAAGCGTTATAATAATCTCCTAAATGGAAGGTACAATATATATAATAATAATATACATCTTCAGACTTACTACTTCCTTTAAAAGCTCCTAACAAATCCTCGAATAATGGTAGTGCTCTTGAGTAATCACTATTATCGTAATAAGATACTGCACTTTCAAATTTATTATCAAAATCTGTGCTTTTTAATAATTTTTGATAATTACTACAAGATAAAAATAAAGTTAATATTACTAAACAAAATATATTTTTCATGAATCAAAAGTATAACAAATTTATTAAATGTAAGTTTAATTGTTATTTTTGCAAATATAAAAACGAATTACACCGTGGATTTATTTGAAAAAATTAAAAATAATATGGGCCCATTGGGAAAACACGCTAATGAGGCTCATGGATATTTCACATTCCCAAAATTAGAAGGATCTATTGCCAGTAAAATGACTTTTAGAAATAAAGAAGTTATTACTTGGAGTATAAATAATTATTTAGGTTTATCTAATCATCCTGAAATAAGAAAAGCAGATGAAGAAGCTTCTAAAAATTGGGGCTTAGGGACTCCTATGGGTTCAAGAATGATGTCTGGAGACACTAAATATCATGAAGAACTAGAAAAAAATCTATCTAATTTTGTTCAAAAAGAAGATACTATTTTATTGAACTTTGGTTATCAAGGTATAATGTCAGCTATTGATGCTTTAGTTGATCGAAAAGATGTAATTGTATATGACTCTGAGTCACATGCTTGTATTTTAGATGGAGTTAGACTACACATGGGAAAAAGATACCAATTTCAACATAATGATATTAAAAGTTTAGAAAAACAATTAGAAAGGTCGGTTTCTATAATTAAAGAAACGGGTGGCGCAATATTAGTTATTACTGAAGGTGTATTTGGAATGGCAGGTGATTTAGGAAAGCTAAAAGAAATTTGCGATTTAAAGAAAAAATATCCATTCAGATTAATGGTAGACGATGCACACGGAATTGGTACTATGGGAGAGAACGGTAGAGGAACAGGAGAACATTTTGGTGTTCAAGATGAAATAGATTTATACTTTGGTACTTTTGCAAAAAGTTTTTCAAGTATTGGAGCTTTCATAAGTGCTGAAAAAGATGTTATATCATTTTTAAGATATAATATTAGATCACAAATTTTTGCTAAGTCATTGCCCATGCCTATTGTGATTGGCGCAATTAAAAGACTAGAAATGATTGAAAAAAATCCTTCTTTTAAATCCAGACTATGGGAAATTACTAATTTATTACAAAACGGATTAAAAGAAAGTGGTTTTAATTTAGGTAAAACTGAAAGTTGTGTAACACCTGTATTTTTAGAGGGAGGCGTTGGAGAAGCTACAAACTTAACCGTTGATCTTAGAGAAAATTATGGGATTTTTTGTTCTATTGTAACGTATCCTGTTGTTCCAAAAGGAGTAATAATGTTAAGATTAATTCCAACAGCTGTTCATACAGAAGACGATGTAGAAAAAACTATAGATGCTTTTTCTAAAGTAAAAGAAAAATTATTTAGTGGAGCTTACATTTCTGATAAAATTGCAAAACACTAAAATTATAATTTTATTATCTCTGAATTATCAGTTTATTATTAATTGTACCAAACTCATATTCAATTGTTAAATTATATACGCCTTGAGTTAAACTCGATGTATCTAATAAAGTATTTATTTTTTGTGAATTAATATTTTCTTCAAATACTTTATTACCTAATATATCAAATAAGAATATATTACATGATTGAAATTCATTAAATGAAACAGATATATATAAATCATTTGATGTTGGATTTGGATAAATATTTAGTAAGGATACCCCATCATATTCATTAATATCAAAAATATTTATTTCATCACACTCATCTGTATTATTTATATATGTCACATTTTCATAATCTTCATTAACTATATCAATTATATTTTCAATACAAATAATATTATCAGAAAAACCTAGAGGTAATTCGAAGTAAACACGACACAAAGGTACAGGGTCATAATTTTTTTCAATTAGTTGATTCTCTAAAGAAATTCCTAATATAGAGTTAGAGCCGTAAGAAAAAGCAGGTTCAATATTATAATCATCAATGAGATTTTCAACATTTGTTATTAAGATATTGCCCATTGTAAATTGATAACCTAATACTTCGTTATCTGGATTAAGAATTGTAACATCTAAATAACCTTGTTCAAAATTAATATTATCAATACCTAAAGTAACTACATGATTTGGATTAGTTATTTCCATTCCAAATTCACATGGTTCAGATTGATTATCTCTAGTTATACTTGGAGAGTTATTTATACAATTTACTAATAAACCAACATCAGAAACTGTAATTTCCCCGTCCATATCTAGGTCTGTACAATTAGAAGCAGTGATATCTTCTGAAATAATATCATTTATATATTGTTGTCCATCAAAAATATCTGTAAAGCCATCTAAGTTTAAATCACCTGTTACAGATTCTCCTCCACAAACACCATTACAATCTAACTGAGCATTTCCAAATTCCTCACCATTACAATCTGTGTATGATGGACATTCAGACATTCCATAAGGAAAATCATCATCATTATTCATAATCCCATCATTATCGATATCATCATCATCATTATTCATAATCCCATCACCATCAATATCAGGATCATTTATATTTTCTATACCATCATTATCTAAATCAGTAGCTATGACGTAACTTTTTGAACCATCTTCTAATGTTATTACTCTAATACATGTTTGGGCCCAGTTATTTTCATAAGTAAGCTCAACATTTCCTAAAGCATCTGGATCTTGGTCCCAGTTAGTTCTTACAACCATTGTGTAATCACCATCTTCAACATTAGTAATATCAATCCATTGACAACCAAGACCAGCACCATAAATATCACCACAACCGGCAGATATACCCATCACACTACATCCATAAGTAAAAGTCCCCCCATCACTACATTCAAGATCCATTACACAAAATCCGTTCTTGAACCCAACTGGGATTAACTGTCCTTGCTCATCAAATAAAACATATTCGGCGTAACCTTTATAATGCCAATGATTATGACACTCATCCCATTCAAATTGGTTTGTTTCTTCAGTATCTTGAACAGAACCAATAAAATAATCTTGATCACCAATATTTTTTATCCATGTTGTAAAACGTACGATATATCTAGTACCATAGCCATTTATACAACCTTCTTCTATTGCACAACCATCATTATTTTCATATACTTCTAAATACATTGAATCTTCAAAAGGAAGAACCATTAAATCAGGACCACTTGTACAATTTGGATCTCCAGGGTAAATACATGAATTATCTTCAATTTCTGCAATTGGATTATAATTACATGCTGTAGTATCCATACATCCCTCTACTGGACCTGTATAAGATATTTCCCATTCAATATTTTCACAATCTCCGTTTATTCTAATATAATATGTTTGATTTGCTGAGAAAAGTGGGAATACTTCAGATTGTAAGCCACATTCATCATCATTATAATATATTGTTGCATCATTTGATTCAGTTGGTAATAGCCCAGTACAATAATCATAAACATAAATTACAGTGTTACATTCAGACGAGCATGTGTTAATATTGTATTGTCCATTTTCTTCAGGTGTATAAACATACCAATAATCATTGCTTTCAGTTACGTAGTTACCTAAATCAACTTCTATAGCTGTATTACAATCATAACCTGGTGGACAATTCATTGTTATAGCAGCTTCAGAGTCAAAATCTGGGTTTTCCAAAACTAAATCCTCTTCATAAAAAACTTGTAATCCACCTGAGTCGAAAATACCATCTCCATAACTATCATAAACTGTAAATACATAGCACCCATCATTTGGTAAACAATACTGAAATAAATAATCTGTATACAAGTCTGTAAATACCTCATCCTCATTAGCCCAAACTACACCATCATTATTATTAAGAACAAAAGACGTTTCCCATGGGTAATTGTCAGTTGAAAGCAAAACATCTATTTGTATTTCATTATTAGAACATTCTAATTCATATATACAAGAACCGTTATCAAATGTTGCGTCAGGATTAAAATTTATAACAGATTCATCCATACAACCATATATATCATTTTCATCGCAAATACCATTTTCATTTAAGTCATTGAAACAATTTCCTAAACAATCTGTAATACCATCAGAAACAATACATCCATAATCAATAGAAGCATTAGGATCATAGTTACAAGCTTCAGGATTAGTGCAACCATAGGAACCACAATCAATTGAATTAATGATAAATTCTTCTGTAATTCCATATCCTGAGGGAACCTCACCATTATTATTAGCTAATATTACAGCTAAATCACAGATAGTGATTGAATAAACTCCACCATTCCATCCATCTCCATAAGTATCATAAGAGTTAAAAGTGTATGTTTCATTAGCATTTAAACATAGGTATTGACCGTATGTTTCATAATCTTGATACCATGTATTTAAAGCTGGACTATTTGCTATTATATTTCCATTTTGATTTTGTATATCCCACGTTATCTCACTAGTCCAATTTCCGAAAACAAGAGAAAGAAAAGCTAATTCTTGTCCATCAGAACAAATAGTTGAATACTCACAAGAACCGTCCTCAATTGTATTTTCTTCACTATAATTTAGTCCTGATATATCTGTACATCCATAACATGATAAGTCATCATCACAACTATTACATTCATTAGGATAATAGCAAGAACCATCATCTTCGACAGCTTGGTCATTGTAGTTACAAGCAGTTGAGTCTAAACAACCTGGAATAGCACAATTTACAGACATTGTAAAATCTCCTTCTAAGCCTCCCCAACCACTAACGTATATGAAATAATTAGCATCATATTCCGAAAAGAAATTTATTTTAGAATGTAAATAATTTTCACAATCAGAATCGTCATTTCCGGCAATACAAATTAAATTAAATCCATCATCTTGAAAAACATGTAATTTGGTATCATAATTTGAACCACACATATTTAATTGAATAATCTCATCTGTTCCAATAAATGAATACCAAACTCCAGGTGCAGTATCAACAGTGGTTCCACAATCAGCTAAACCAACATTTAATAAATATTCTTGATCAGAATTAGACCCGGATGTAGATGAAGAAATCTGATCGCCACAATATATTTGGAATGAATTAGTTATTTCATCATTCTCTTGAGAGAATAAAAATGAATTAAGAAATATAAAAGTTAATAAAAGAATTAAACGATTCATAAAGTTTGTTTTGTGAGTTAAAATTAATATTAAATATACAATAAGATTATTATAAATCTTTTATCTTATGATAATCTTTATTCATTAAAAGATTTTATTAAATTTGACGCATGAAAAATAAATCTCTACTCATTATAGTATTAATTGTTGTTGGCGCATTTTCTAGAATAATTCCTCATCCTGATAATTTTACTGCTATTGGAGCAATGGCAATTTTAGGTGGTCTTTATTTTGATAAAAAATATATTGCTTTTTCAGTACCAATTATTGCTATGTTTATTTCTGATTTATACTTAGGCTATAAGCCTATTTTATCAATTTATATAGCTTTTTTATTTATAATTCCTATTGGAATTAAATTAAGAAAAAAAATAACATATTTTTCTATTTTTAACTCTTCAATAATTGCTGCTATATTATTCTTTTTGGTTACTAATTTTTTAGTTTGGACAAACTCATCACCTTTAGATGGAATATACTATTGTGAACCAACCTTAATGGGACTAATTAAATGTTATACGCAAGCAATTCCTTTTTTCATGAATACTCTTCTAGGAAACATATTCTTTTGTTTTTCTTTGTTTGGACTTTATGAGGTTATATCAAAAAGAAAATTTATTTATATAAACTCATGAATAAAATAATTGTTCTTGGCTGTGGAAGAGTTGGTAAAGCAATGTGTTTAGATTTAGCAAAAAATCAAATTATTGCAGTAGCAGATATCTCATCAAAAAATTTAGATTCTTTAAGTTCAAATAATAATATTGAAACAATCAAATTTGATATTTCAAATACTAAAGAATTAAAAAAAGTTTTAATTGATTTTGATTTAGTAGTTTGTTCGGTTCCTGGCTTTATGGGATATAAAACCCTTAAAACTATTATTGAAGAAAAAAAAGATGTTGTAGATATCTCTTTTTTTCCTGAAAATTCATTAGAACTAAAAGAACTTGCAAAAGAAAATAATGTAACTGCAATTGTTGATGCTGGAGTTGCTCCAGGTCTAAGTAATTTAATTTTAGGTCACTATAATTCAAAGCATAAAGTTAATTATTACGCTTGCTATGTTGGGGGCCTTCCTTTTGAAAAAAAAGAACCTTTTGAGTATAAAGCTCCATTTTCACCAATTGATGTAATTGAAGAATATACAAGACCAGCTAGGCTTTATGAAGAATCTAAAATTGTTACTAAAGAGCCATTAACAGAAAAAGAATTAATTGAATTTAAAAAAATAGGTACTTTAGAAGCTTTTAATACTGATGGGCTGAGGACTTTATTATATACAATGAGTCATATTCCAAATATGAAAGAAAAAACATTAAGGTATCCTGGACATGCCTCAAAAATTGAAATATTAAAAAAAGCTGGTTTTTTTAATTCAGAACCTATACAAACAAAAAATGGAGAAATAACACCAATAGATTTTACAACAGAAATATTAAATAAAGATTGGTATTTAAAAGAAAATGAATTAGAATTTACAATCATGAAAATTGATATAAATTCAACAAATAAAAATATATCCATTGTGTTATATGATGAATATGATAAAACTTCAAATATATCATCAATGGCAAGAACTACAGGCTACACAGCTACAGCTTGTATTGATCTTTTATTAAAAAATACTTTTAATGAAAAAGGCGTATTTCCATTAGAACTAATTGGAAATAATGAAAATTGCTACAAATCAATTATTGAGTATTTAAACGAAAGAAATGTAACACTTAAATTAACAGAAAAAAAGAATAATTAAAATGAAAAATACACTTTTTTACTCATCACTAATTATAACATTATTATTTACAAGTTGTCATGTGAATCTAGATTTTAAAATTGGAAAAAATGATGAAAAAAAATCTCAGAGTAATGAAGATTCTAAGAAAAATATTATAAATACAGATGCGGAATTTGAATTTTTTGCTGAATCCTTTGCAGACTTAAAAATTATTAGATACCAAGTTCCAGGATTTGAAGAATTATCATTAAACGATAAAAAACTAATATATTATCTTTCACAAGCTTCATTGAGTGGAAGAGATATTATTTTTGACCAAAACTACAGGCACAATCTTTTTGTAAGAAAAACTTTAGAAGCTATAGTTGCAGGTTTCTCAGGAGATAGAGAAAGTGAAAGTTTTAAAAACTTCCTTGAATACACTAAAAGAGTTTGGTTTTCTGGCGGTATACATCATCACTACAGTGGAAAAAAAATAGAACCAAAATTTTCTAGAAAATACTTAATGGAATTAATTGAAAATACTATTACTAAATCTGATTATCCATTTCCATTTGATATAAGAGGAACAAAATCTAGGGAAGATAGAGCTCTTTTAATCAAAGTTATTTTTGATACTAATTATGATAATAAAAGGGTTAATAAAGATGACGGTGCAGATTTGATTTATGATTCTGCAAATAATTATTATGGTAAAGATGTAAATCAAAAAGAGAGTGAAAATTTTTATAGTAGTTTAAAGAAAGATCCAAACGAAAAAAATCCAATTGAATATGGGTTAAATTCAAGATTAGACAAAGATGAAAATGGTAATTTATTTGAAAACGTATACAAAGTAGATGGATTATATGGAGAAGCAATTTCAGAAATGATTTATTGGATCGATAAAGCTAAAACTGTAGCTCAAACTGAAGAACAAAAAAAATGTTTTGAATTATTAATCGAGTACTATAAAACAGGTGATTTGAAAATATGGGATGAATACTGCGTTCAATGGGTAAAAACAAAAACAGATATTGATTGGATTAATGGTTTTGTTGAAGTTTATGGCGACGCTGTTGGTAGAAAAGGTGCATACGAATCAATAGTTCAAATTAAAGATTTGGAAGCCTCTAAAACAACAGAAGTTATAAATGAATATGTCCAATGGTTTGAAGATAATTCTAGCATAATGGATGAACATAAAAAAGAAAATGTTGTAGGAGTTAGCTATAAAGTAGTTAATGTAGGAATGGAATCTGGCGATGCATCCCCATCTTCTCCTATTGGTGTAAATCTACCAAACAACGGTTGGATTAGAGAACAAGAGGGTTCGAAATCTGTAAGTTTAGGTAATTTAATTGCTGCATACGGTGGCGCCGCAACAGGATCCGGTTTTTTAGAAGAATTTTGTTATTCTCAAGAAGAAATTGAAAGAGCAAAGAAATATGGTGATACTGCTGATAAATTAGGAACTCTTCTTCATGAAGTTGTTGGACATGCATCAGGTAAAATTAATGAAGGAGTAGGTACTCCTAAAGAAACTTTAAAAAATTATAAATCGACTCTAGAAGAAGCAAGAGCTGATTTAGTAGCTTTATATTATATAATGAATCCTAAATTAGTAGAAATTGGATTAATGGAAAGTCTTGAGTGTGGAAAAGCAGAATATGATTCTTACATTAGAAATGGGCTGATGTTACAATTAAGAAGGATTGAACCAGGTGAAGTAATTGAACAAGATCACATGAGAAACAGACAATTAGTAGCTTCATGGGCTTATGAAAAAGGAAAGGAAGAAAAAGTAATAGATAAAAAAGTTATAGATGGAAAAACATTTTTTGTGGTTAATGATTATGAAAAACTCCAAGACATTTTCGGTCAATTACTACGAGAAATTCAAAGAATTACTTCTGAAGGAGATTTTGAAGCTGGAAAAAAATTAGTTGAAAATTATGGTATAAAAGTTGACCAAGACATTCATCAAGAAGTCTTACAACGATCAGCTAAATTTGATAGCGCTCCTTATGGAGGTTTTCTTAATCCAGAATATACACTATTAAAGAAAAAAGGTGAAATAGTAGATGTATTAATTAATCATAATGAAGAATTTACTGACCAAATGATGAGGTACGCGAAAGATTACTCTTTTCTTCCAATTGAAAATTAAATTTTTATATTTCCTCTATTGAATCTATAAAAGAAATACCTTCATCCTCTAAGGATTTTAATATAGGAGAATATAATTCTTTATGAACAGGAATTTTAACTCCCTTAAGACTAGTTTTATCTTCTAAGATTTGCTTAGCAGCAAAAAAAACAGGTAAACCTACTGTTTTTGCCATTGCTGTTTTAATATCGTCTGATCCTATTAAAACCATAGAACTAGTTAATCTATAATTGATATTGTTTAATTCATATTCAAACTTATGCTGCATCACAATCATATCTTTATCATTTTTCGATAAGGCCCATTTTTTTTCTAATTTACTTTGTAAAAAATCACCAGGAGAATTAAACTTTATATTTTCGTCTGAATTAAATAAATCAAGATATTCTAGATTATTTTGAATTAACTTATTATCATTTTTATTTATTAATTCCTCATATTTAGTTTTAACACTTTTCATGTCAATTTCATCAAAAGAAGTTAAACCAGATTTAACTAAAACATCCCAAGAGGGGCAAAAGCCAGGACGACGTAATGTCCCTCTTACTAAAGTATTTATATTTTCAAGATTATATTTTTTAATATAGTTTAGTGAATTTCTGTTTGCGTAGGACTCAAAGTCTCCATACTGTGGAATTGTTATTTTTTCAGTATTTGTAAATACTTCATTGTATTTCAATTCCTTAATTGAGCCATCTTTTAAGTATTTTGAACCATCTTTTCCAGCTAAAACTACATTTCTTGGATTCCAAGTAAATTTATAATCCCAAGGATTATTTGAAGACTCTGGCGCAATTAATCCACCACAAAAGGATTTAAAGGATAAAATATTAGCACCACTATCATTTAATGAATCGATTATTTTCATTGCAGATATATGATCAATACCAGGGTCCAAACCTATCTCATTTAGGATTAAAATATTTGCTTTTTTTGCTTCAGAATCTAATAAAAACATTTCATCTGAAACGTAAGAAGCAGTTATCAAGTTTTTTTTAAAATATATACAATCTTTTGCAATTAAAGTATGAAACCTTGGCGGTAACATAGATATAACCAAATGAGATTTTTTAATTTCATTACGTCTTTTAATTTCATCATATATGTCAAAAAATATTAAAGAACATAGGGATGTATTTTTAATTGTTTTAGTATAATCATTTTGATGCTGATCTAAAAGAGTAATTTTTGTGTTATTAACTTTTGAATATTCTAAAAAATATTCAATTAAAACAGAAGATGATCTCCCTAAACCAATAATTAAAACTTGTTTCATAAAATATAAGTGTTCATAAGTACATTGAAAAATAATATTTTTATTTAATAAAGACTAAATAAAATTTATATTTTAGCGTTCATATAGTCATATTTTTTTTATGAAAAACAATGATATAAAACCAAACTTTTTAAAAATAAAAGAACTAGGTTTTGANACTAAAATAAACTGGAATTTATCTCCAGAAAGATTAGAAGATATTTGTTTATCAAAAGGGATTGCAAAAAAAACTAATTTAGGTGCAATTGCAATTAAAACAGGGGAATTTACCGGAAGATCNCCTAAAGATAGGTTTATTGTTAAAGATGAGTTAACAAAAGATATAGTTTATTGGGGAGATATAAACCAAGCTTTTTCAAAAGACAATTTTAATAACCTAAAAGAAAAACTCATAAGTCATCTAAATTCTAAAGAAGAAATATACATTAGAAATTGCCATGCATGTGCTGAAAAGAAGAGTAAAATAAACATAACCTTAATTTCTGAAATACCTTGGTCTGATTTATTTGGATATAATATGTTTATTAGACCAAACTTAGAAGAACTATCTAATTTTAAACATGAATGGACCGTAATATGCTCACCATCATTTAAAGCTTCTGTTAATGATGGAACAAGAAAGCAAAACTTTTCTATAATCAATCTTAATAGTAAAGAAATAATTATAGGAGGAACAGGTTACACTGGTGAAATTAAAAAAGGTATTTTCTCTGCTTTAAATTTTATTTTACCTCATAAACAAAACATTTTACCAATGCACTGTTCGGCAAATATTGGTGNAGAAAATGATACTGCTTTATTTTTTGGTTTATCTGGAACTGGTAAAACAACTTTATCAGCAAATAAAGACAGAAAACTTATTGGTGATGACGAACACGGATGGTCTGATGATTCTATATTTAATTTTGAAGGGGGTTGTTATGCAAAATGCATTGATTTATCATATGAAAAAGAACCTGATATTTTCACTGCAATAAAAAAAGGGGCACTCTTAGAAAATATATCTTTCAANGGTGATAAAATTGATTTTTCTGATGATTCAATAACACAAAACACAAGAGTTAGTTACCCAATTCATCATATAAATAATATTGCTCAACCATCAATAGGAAATATTCCAAAAAACATATTCTTTTTAACAGCTGATGCATTTGGTGTACTTCCTCCAATATCAAAACTTAACTCTGAGCAAGTTATGTTTCATTTTGTTTCAGGCTATACAGCTAAAGTTGCAGGTACCGAAGAAGGGGTTATAGAACCAGAGGCAACTTTTTCTGCATGTTTTGGTGCACCATTTATGCCTCTTCACCCAACTGTGTATGCAAAAATGCTTGTAGAAAAAGTTGAAAAAAATAATGTCAATGTTTGGTTAATTAACACTGGATGGACTGGTGGTCCATATGGAATTGGAAAAAGAATTAGCTTAAATTATACCAGATCAATGGTAAATGCTGCTTTAAAAGGAGAATTAAATAATGTTGAATTTAAAGAACATGAAATTTTTGGTCTAAATATTCCTAATGAATGCTCTACAATACCCTCAGACATACTAGATCCTTGTAAAACATGGCAAAATAAAGATGAATACATTAAAATGGCAAAAAAATTAGCATTACTATTTAAAGAAAATTATAATAAGTTTTCCTTATAATCATATTATTTCATGCAATTATTTTATTCTGAAAGTATTTTAAATCATCAATTATTAGATAATAATGAAAGTTTTCATTGTATTTCTGTATTAAGAAAAAAAATCAATGATATTATAAACGTAACAGATGGAAAAGGAAATCTTTATGAATGTAAAATAGAAAATATAATAGATAAGAAAATAAAACTTAAAATTATTAATACTAAAAATTCATCTCTTAAAAAAAAAATTAAGCTAGCTGTTTCATTTCCAAAAAATAGAAATAGAATAGAATGGATGTTAGAAAAATTAACAGAAATTGGAGTACATGAAATTTATCCAATTATATGTACAAATTCTGAAAGAAATAAAGTTAATGCTAACAGATGTGAAAAAATACTTATTTCATCAATGAAGCAATCTTTAAATTTATTTAAACCTATATTAAATAAAATACTAACTTTTAATGAATTTATAAATTCAATTAAATGTGAGGAGAAATATATTGCACATTGTAATGATAATTTTAAAAGAAAATTAATTGAGAGATCTAAAAAAAATGAAATTTGTATATTGATTGGTCCAGAAGGAGATTTTACTAATGAAGAAATTAAATTATCAGAAGAAATGAATTTTAAATCTGTTAGTTTATCTAATAATAGATTAAGAACAGAAACAGCTGCAATTATTTCTTGCAACAATATATTATAAACATGAAAAAAAAAATTTTTCTTTTTTTATTAATCATTTCATTTTCTTTTAAAACAGAAAATAATTACAAATTAGCAGTCTTAAAATACAATGGTGGTGGAGACTGGTACTCTAATCCAACTTCTCTAAAAAATTTAGTTATTTTTTGTAATGAAAAATTAGATTTAAATATAAATCCAATTTACGATATTGTTGATGTTGGAAGTTCAGAAATATTTAATTATCCATTTATATATATGACTGGTCATGGGAATGTTTATTTTAATGAATTTGAAGCTAAAAACTTAAGAGAATATTTATTAGCTGGAGGATTTTTGCACATAGACGATAATTATGGAATGGATAAGTACATTAGATTAGAAATGAAAAAAGTCTTTCCTGATTTAGATTTTATTGAATTACCAATTAATCACGATATATATAATATAATATACTCCTTTAAAAATGGACTACCTAAAATTCATGAACATGATAATAAACCTTCTCAAGGTCTTGGATTAATTAAAAATGGTAAATTAGTATGTTATTATTCATATGAAAGCGATCTGGGTGATGGATGGGAAGATGGGAGTATTCATAATAATTCTTATGAAAAAAGATTAGAGGCTTTAAAAATGGGTGCAAATATAATCAGCTATGCCTTTACAAAATAATTTAATATGAAAAAAAATACGAGTACATTTTTAACAGTTCTTTTAGGCTTTTTATTAGTTTTTTTGTTTTGGAAATTGAGCTTTATTTTTGCCTATATATTTATATCATTAATTTTTTCTATTATTCTATCACCTATTAATAAAAAACTTATTAGCTATAGAATAAATAAAACAATATCCTCTCTTCTCTGTTTATTGATTATATTTTTTGTTGTTATTTCATTTGGTTTTTTATTATACCCTCTTATATATGAAGAAATAAAAATAATTAATAGTAATCTTAACACTAATAGTTTTACAAATTTTATTAATCAATTTATTTATAATACAAATGAATATTTATTATCATACGGAATAGATAGTCAAATTAAATCTGATGACATTATCTCTTTACTACCAATTACTTCTTTCACTACCCTATTTGACTCTATATTTAGTATACTTGGTAATATGTTTTTAGCAAGTTTTTCTATTCTTTTTATGACGTTTTTTATGCTTAGAGACTCATCTATAATTAAAGAAAAAATACATAATATTTTATCCAATTATCTTACTAACGTTAATGAAAAAATGGATTCAATAGTATTTTACTTAAAAAGATACTTTTCTGGACTTGGATTACAATTACTTATTTTATTTAGTTGTTATGCAATTGGATTAAAAATATTTAATATTGAATATGCTTTAGCTATAGCATTTTTTGCTGCTATTATTAATATTATCCCTTATGTTGGACCAATAATTGGTTTCTCATTTGCTGCTATTATAATTAGCTCTCATACAGGAATAGATTTACTTCCTGGTATACTTTTAAAAACATTTATTTTATTCAGTATTATTCAAACTGCAGATAATTTCATTTTTCAACCATTAATTTTTGCTAAAAGCCTACAAGTTCATCCGTTAGAAATTTTTATAATCGTTTTATCTGCTGGAATGCTTGGTGGAATTTTATGGATGCTATTAGCAATTCCATCCTATGCACTAATTAAAATATGTTTAAGTGGTATATTTTCTAACTCTAAAGATAGTTTGAAATAAATTCTTTACCCTTAAAAATATATTCCGATAGAATTACATCATGATTAATAAAAGGAACTTTTTTTCTATAAGATTTAATAAAGTTCATAACTATTTTTGAAGATTTTACTTTTTTTAATTCTAATGCTTGAACAGAGTTCATTAATTCAATAGATAATATAGTATTTAAATTATTTACAACTTTAAATAATTTTATTGCTGAATTAGCACCCATACTAACATGATCTTCTTGTCCATTTGATGATACAATACTGTCGACTGAGGAAGGAGTACAAAGCTGTTTGTTTTGACTTACAATTGATGCAGCTGTATATTGAGTTATCATAAAACCAGAATTTATACCTGCATTTTGAATTAAATAATTAGGAAGCCCCCTTTCTCCAGAAAGTAAATTAAAAACTCTTCTTTCAGAAATATTACCTAATTCGCTTAGAGATATTGCTAAATAGTCCATAGCCATAGCAATTGGTTGGCCATGAAAATTTCCACCTGAAATAATTTTATCATGTTTTTGAAATATAATTGGATTATCTGTAACAGAGTTTATCTCTATTTCTAAAACATTATTTACATAATTTATAACATCTTTGGTTGCTCCATGTACTTGAGGGATACATCTGAATGAATACGGATCCTGAGTATAATTATTATTTGAGAAAAATGCTTTACTAGATTTTAATATTTTTAAAATATTTTTTCCTGTTTCAATTTGACCCTTATGTGGTCGAACAATAGATACTAGGTCTGTAAATGGTTCATGTCTACAAGAAAAAGCTTCTAAAGAAATTGAAGATATTAGATCAGAAAAATAAGACATCTTTTTTGACTGAATTATTGACCAGGTACAAAATGCAGACATAAATTGTGTTCCATTTAATAAAGCTAAACCTTCTTTGTATGATAGTTTAATCGGATTTAAATTCTCTTTTTTTAAAGCCTTTTTTGAACTAATTTTTCTTCCATTATAAATAACATGACCCTTGCCTAATATAGGTAAAGATAAATGTGCTAAAGGAGCTAAATCACCTGATGCGCCCAAAGATCCTTGTTCATATATTACTGGGATAATAGCTTTATTATAAAGAGTAATTAAAAAATTAACTAAACTTAACCTAACTCCTGAATATCCCAAGCAAAGAGAATGAATTTTTAAAATTAAAATTATTTTAACAATTTCATGATTTATGACCTCACCAGTTCCGCAAGCGTGAGATATAATTAAATTTTCTTGAAGTTTATTTATTTGATTAATTGGTATTTTATTATTGCAAAGAGAACCAAATCCAGTATTTACTCCATAAATTAATGTTTTATCAGAAACAGAATCTTCTAGGTACTTTCTCGATTTTTTAATTCTAATAATACAGGATTTTGATAATCTTAATTTTTTATTTTTTATTAAAATATCTTCTATAAGAGAAATACTTAATTTTCTAGAACCTATTTCAAAATATTTACTCATTTTTAATTTTTTTAATTAATTCATCAATTGTTAAAAGCTCTTGATCTCCGGTAGTCATGTTTCTTAAATTAATTTTTCCTGTATTAAGTTCATCTTCACCAATCATAGCGGTATATTTTGAATTTTTTTTATTTGAATAAGACATTTGTTTTTTTAATTTAACACAGTCTGGAAATAATTCTGAACTAATACCTTTTTCCCTTAAAATATTAACAAATTTTTGTGAAATACACGCTTCTTTTTCACCCAAATTAACAAAAAAAACATCTGTAGATTTATTTATACTTTTAGGAAATAAATTAAATTCATCTAACAACATATAAATACGCTCAAGCCCAAAAGAAATACCTACACCACTACCTAAATCTTTACCAAACATTTTTGTTAATCCATCATATCTTCCTCCTCCCCCTAAACTTCCGATAGATTTATCTTTACTTATAACCTCAAAGATACTACCAGTATAATAATCAATTCCTCTAGCTAAAGAAAAATCTATTGAAATGTCAATCTTGCAAGACTTTGTTTTATCTAAAATAAATAATAACTCTTCAACACCGCTATTAACTTTTTCATTTATAAAATTAGACTTTATATATTGTAACTTATCTGAGTTAGAAAGTTTTAATTCAAATAATTTAGCAATTAACTTAGATTGAACTTTAGAACATTTTTTTTGATCTAAAAAATCATAAAAATATTCTTTACCAGCTTTATCTATTTTATCAATTGAGATACAAAAACTAGTAAAATCTGTTTTAATATCTAATGAATCAAAAATTCCCTCTAATATTTTTCTATTATTAATGTTTAAAGAAATATTTTTTAAACCTATAATATTAAAAAAATCACTGTATATACTAATTAAATCACATTCTGACCATAATGATGAGGAACCTATGACATCAACATCACATTGAGTGAATTCTCTATACCTTCCTTTTTGAGGCCTATCAGCCCTCCATACTTTTTGTATTTGATATCTTTTAAAAGGAAAGGTTATGTCTTGACTATTTTGAACAACATATCTAGCAAATGGTATAGTTAGATCATACCTTAGTGCCTTATCACTAATAAAATTAGATAGTTCTTTATAATCTTGAGTATTGATGTCATTAATTTTTGATAAAAAATTACCACTTTTAAGAACTTGATAAATTAGTTTGTCTCCCTCATCTCCATATTTACCAAACAATACACTTCTTTTTTCCATTGATGGTGTTTCTAAAGGAGAAAAACCATATAATTCAAATAACTTTGTTAAATTATTTATAATATAATTTCTTTTTCTAACTTCTAAAAAGTTAAAATCACGCATGCCACTTAATGAATAATTTATTGTACCCATTTATTAATTTTTTACAAATATCGTTAAATATTATATATTTGTCACACAGAAATACACCAAGTTTAAATCAAGAAATATGAATTTTAATAAACTACTAACATTTATTAGTCTTTTAAGTTTTACTTTAAATGCTCAAATGAATAAAATAGAATTTACTGAGTTTACATTAGATAATGGATTACATGTTATACTACATGAAGATAATTCCAACCCTATTGTTGCTGTTTCAATAATGTACCATGTTGGATCAAAAAATGAAAATCCAGAAAGAACAGGAATGGCACACTTTTTTGAACACCTGTTATTCGAAGGTTCTGAAAATATAGAAAGAGGAGAATTTTTTAATTACATTCAGAATGCAGGGGGGGTAAATAATGCATATACTTCAAATGATAAAACATTTTATTATGAATTATTTCCTTCAAATCAATTAGAATTAGGTCTGTGGTTAGAATCTGAAAGACTTTTACATGCAAAAGTTGAAAAAATTGGAATTGAGACACAAAGAGAAGTTGTGAAAGAAGAAAAAAGATTACGAGTTGATAATCAACCATATGGAACAATGTTGGAGGAATTAATGAAGAGAGCATATGAAAAACATCCATATAAATGGCAAGTTATAGGTTCTATGGATCATATTAATAATGCAACTGAAGAAGAGTTTATGGATTTTTACAAAACATTTTATGTGCCAAACAATGCTGTTCTATCAATTGCAGGTGATATAAATTTAGAAGAATGCAAAAATCTAGTAATCGATTATTTTGCTGAAATTCCTAGAGGCAAAAAAGAAATTCCTAGACCTAAAATTATTGAACCAAAAAAAGAATTAGAAATAAGGGATACTATATATGACGAAATTCAACTTCCAGCAATAATACATGGTTTTCATATACCAGCACAAGGTACTGAAGATTTTTACGCAGTAGATATGTTAAATAAGCTACTAAGCGATGGTGCTAGTTCAAGACTAAATAAATCATTAGTTGAAGAGAGCCAAAAAGCCGTATACTCTGGAGCTTTTACTTTTAATCTTGAGGATCCGGGAATGACAATCGCTTTTAGCATGGCAAACTCGGAAGAAAACCCAAAGGATATTGAAAATTTAATGGATTTAGAGTATGAAAAAGTTAAAAGTGAATTAATTTCTGAAAAGGAATTTCAAAAATTAAGAAATCAAATAGAAAATGATTTTATTCAATCAAACTATAGAATGTATGACATTGCTGAAAATTTAGCTAATTATCATACATTTTATGGAAATGCAAATTTAATAAACACCGAAATAGAAAAATATTTATCTGTTACAAGAGAGGATATCTTAAATGTTGCTAAAAAATATTATAATAAAGAAAATAGAGTAACACTCTATTATTTACCAAAAGAAAAAAATTAAAAATATGAAAAAAATAATTTTTATTTTCATCTCAATTTGTTCGGTAAGTTTTGGACAAATTGATAGAACAATAGCTCCCCAAGCAGATGAAGCACCAGTAATTGAAATCGGAGAATACCAAGAGTTTAAATTAAAAAATGGCCTTCAGGTTATTTTAGTAGAAAACCATAAACTTCCGGTAGTATCTTTTCAATTATCAACAGATTATACTCCATTCTTAGAAAATGAAAAAGCAGGCTTAACTGACTTTACATCTCAAATGATTGGAGCGGGAACTTCAAGCATGAATAAGGCCGAATTAGATGAAGAATTAGATTATTTAGGGGCAACATTCTTTCCTTCTGGAATCAATGGTTTTTATGCTTCATCTTTAAAAAAACATGAAAATAAATTACTTGATTTAATTAGTGATATAATTTTTAATCCTAGTTTTCCTGAAGAAGAATTTGATAAAATCAAAAAACAATATATATCAGCACTAGAAGCTGATAAAAGCTCTCCTGATGCAATATCATCAAATATTTCTTCTTTGATTAATTATGGAGAGAATCATCCATATGGTGAATTAACTTCTGATAAAACTCTTGATAATATTACTATTGAAGATATTAGGGAACTATATAATAATTATTTTAGACCAAATATTTCTTATTTGATAATTGTAGGTGATATGACTCTTAAAGAAGCAAAAAAAATATCAAAGAAGTATTTTAGTAAATGGGAAGAAAAAGATGTGCCAAATTTATATATAGATAACTTTGAAAAACCCAAAGGTAATCAGGTACACTTTATTCATAAAGAAGGTTCTGCTCAATCTGTAATTAAAATAACTTATCCATTAAATTTAAAACCAAATGATAGTGATATTATTTCATCAAAAGTTATGAATAGTATTTTAGGTGGAGGGTTTTCAGGTAGATTAAATTTAAATTTAAGAGAAGATAAAGGTTATACCTATGGCGCAAGATCATCAACATCTTCAGATAAATTCATTGGTAATTTTTCAGCTTCTGCCAGTGTCAGGAATGAAGTAACTGATAGCGCTGTTACAGAATTTTTATTTGAATTAAATGAAATGACAATTGATTTGGTAAAAACAGAAGAAATTGAATTAGCAAAGAACTATATGACTGGAACGTTTGCATTATCATTAGAAGAACCTAGAATGGCTGCAAGATTAGCTTTAAACACAAAAATTAATAATCTAAATCCTAATTACTATAAAAATTATTTAAAAAATTTAAATAATGTTAGTAAAGAAGATGTTTTTAATTCTGCAAAAAAATACATTGATCCTAATAACTGTAACATAGTTATTGTTGGAGATAAAGAAATTGCATCTTCATTAATAAAATTTGATTCTGACGGAGAAATAACTTTTTATAATACTGAAGGCAAAATATTAAAGACTAAACCTATCCCTAATGATATTGATATCAACTTCGTTTTAGATAAAAATATTTCTGCCTTAGGAGGAAAAGAAAAAATAAATAAAACTCAAGATATTCAACTTAAATATGAAGCTGAAATATCTGGAACACCAATGAAATTAGATATGGAAGTTGCTTATAAACAACCAAATTTATTTTATATGAGCATGAATGCTGGAAATTTTGGAGAAATTATGGGTATGAAATATAATGGACAAAAGTGCGTAACATCAGGAATGCAAGGAGCAAAAGAATTAATTGATGAAGAAATAAAAAAAGAAATGGATGGTTTCTATCCTTTTCCAATAATTAAATCTGAAGAGCTACAATTAAGTTATGAACTTAAAGAAATTGAAGAGATTAATGGTAAAGATGCATTTAAAGTAATCCAAACTGACCAATTTGAACAAAAAAAGACAATGTATTTTGATACTGAAACATACTATTTAGTTAAAGAGATTTACTCAGAAGATTCAGATGGAATATCAGTCCAAACAATTCAAGAATATTCTAATTACATAAATTATAATGGATTATATTTTGCTAAAGATATGACAACAACTCAAATAATGGAACAAGGTACTCAATCATTTAAATTAAATTTAATAGAAGTTTCATACGATAAAATTAATGAGGGGAAATTTGAATAGAAGAAAAAAAACAATAAAAAAAGGGGCAAAATTGCCCCTTTTTTTATTGATAAGATAAAACTTATGCTTTTTTCACTAGTGGAAGACCTGTTCTAGAGCTTTCTACAACTTGCTTACCTGCAGGAAGATCGCATGCATTAGATCTTGCATCTCTAGCAAAATAATAAATTGTTTGATTTCTTCCTCCTCTTAGAGTTACATCTTTTGAGTGTAAATAGTAAGTTACTCCTTTACTATTTTTATGTGAA